>CAJXWI010000318.1 GCA_913062735.1 uncultured Arcobacter sp. | reverse complement strand
TAAAGCAAGGGAGGTATAACCTCCCAAAGAAAAGCCTAAAACATAAATTTTATCTTTATCAATATTGTTTTTAAATTTGGAATTAAGTGCTTGTGTAATTAAAAAACTCACATCTTTTGCTTGCTGCCATACTCTTAAAACACTTTTTGGATTTGAATCTCTTGAAGTATAACCCGGATGATTAGCTGCCATTACGATATTGTTTTTTGCTAAATCATTGGCTAACCAAGATAAGTTTCTCCAATTACCACTTGTTCCATGAGCAAAAATAATAAGAGGAAACTTTTCATCTTTTATTGCAGAGTTAGTACTTGCTTCAAAACCTTTAAAAACCGCATTAGCGGCAATTACTTCTTTTGTCTTCTCATAAGTTGGGTACCAAACAGCTGTTTTTAATACTCTGTTCTTAAAAGTATGCATCTCTTTTTTAAATGCAGTATTAGCAAACAAACTTAAAGACAAAAGACATTGAAGTAGAATCATTTTTCTTAACATTTTACTCTCCTTATTTTCAATAAAGACATTGTATCACATTTTACTTTGTAATACATAGTATATTACAATATCTTTAAACATTGTTTTACTAACAAGAAGTTTTTTACTCTTTTTACATTTTTTTCAAAATGAATAAAAATTCATTTTGTATACACTTTGAATTTATTCTTGTCCTATAAAATACTCTTACAAAAACAAAAAAGGATAGAAAATGAAAAAAGCAACAAAAATTACTCTAGGAACACTGGCGGTATTATTACCCCTTGCACTATTTGCAGGAGAAAAGCATAAAACACATTTTGATGAGTTCTCAGATGAAAACAGAGTCTTTATAGAAAAAGGGATTAACTATAGTTTTGAAGGTAATTTAGAAAAAAAACCACTAGGGAAGATAAATGGAATATGGATTATTGATGGGAAAGAAGTGATTGTAAATGATGAGACCTTCATCATACAAGATAATAAATTTAAAATTGGAGATGAAATAGAAGTCTTAGCAAAAAGAGACAAGGGAAAAATATTTGTTATTCAACTGGAACAAGATTAGAAAATAAAATATCCCTTAAAAAGAAAGCTTTTCTTAATGGCTTTCTTCTAAAACAAGAAAACTCCTAATAATGTGCGCGAACACATATATAAAAGAACGAAGTAAATTTTTCTAATTTTTACTTTGTTTGCTAAACTTAGCTACACTAAAATTACAAATAGAATAAAATGAGAAAAAATGAAAATACTTTTAGTCGAAGATAATCCCAGCATTGTTGCTTTTTTAAAAAAAGGTTTACAAGAAGAAGCCCATGCAGTTGATATAGCAAGTGATGGGAAAGAAGGCTTTTATTTGGCGACCAACAATACTTATGATTTAATGATTTTTGATGTTATGATTCCTTTTATAAATGGCATTGAGTTATGCAAAGAAGTAAGAATGCATAAAATCAACAGCCCTATTATTATGTTAACAGCTAAAAGTGAAGAAGAAGATGTTATTGCAGGTCTTGATGCAGGCGCGGATGATTATATAAAAAAACCTTTTTCCTTACACGAACTATTAGCAAGAATTCGCGCTTTAAGCAGAAGAGGCACAACAAATACTTCTGTTCTTAGTTTTAAGGAACTAAGCTTGGACAGTCTAAAAAAAACAGTCAAAAGAAAAGACACAGTCATTGATTTAACAGCAAAAGAATTTAGTATACTTGAGTGTTTAATGAAAAATCAAAATCAAACGCTTAGTGAAAGTATGATTATTGATTATGTTTGGGATATGAATTATAACAATGCAAGCAATTTAGTAAAAGTATATATTTATAGACTTAGAAATAAAATTGATAAGATGTATGATGAAAACTATATTCATAATATCAAAAATATAGGATATATTTTAAAATGAAATCTATCAAAAACAAACTCTTTTTTTCGTATTTATTGATTTTATTTATTGCATTAAGTGTTTTATCTTTTTTAACAATCAGTGTATTTAAAGAAAATAAAGAAAGAAAAAGTCTTCAAAACCTAGAAACTAATACTAAGAAAGTAATAGAAAATATAAAAAAGTCAAAAAAACAAAATTTTGATACTATTGATAAAAATATAGATTTAAAGTTAAACATTTTACTTATCTTTGAAAACAATAAGCTGGTTTTTACGAACACATCCACGTATAAAACACAAAGAATTTTTTATGAATTAGAAGAAGAGGATGATTATGAATCAGATGAAGATGAAATTCTAAGTAAGATATCAAAAGAACGCGTACTTGAGTTATATGAAGAATATCAAGATTTTACACATATTGAAATAGATAATTATATTTTAACCATGTCATTAATTTCAAAAAACAATAAAGAGTATCTTGTATTTTTAGCCTTAAATTCTAATAATATTGAAGAGAGTTTTTAGGACTTTTTTACCTTTCTTATCGTATTAAATGTTATTTTGTATCTCATACTTGGTTTTTTTGCTTATTTTCTTATTTCTAAAACACTTTTTCCTCTAAAGTTAATTTTAGAAGAATTAAAAATATTACAAAAAAAAGCGGACCTAAGCTTGCGTTTAAAGCCACATGGGGGAAAAGATGAGTTTGATGATTTAAGCAGGTCCTTTAATGTATTGCTTGAGAATATACAGCACAGTGTTGAAAATATTAAACAATTTACAGCAGACGCTTCACATGAATTAAAAACACCGCTTACTATTATTCAAGGTGAAATACAATTAGCTAAAAAAGTGGATATCACAAAAGAAGAATTAGAAAAAACTCTGAAAATAATTGATAAAGAGCAAAAAAACTTACAAGATATAATTGAAAATTTTTTATTATTAGCAAAATTAGATAAAGAAGTATTTCATAATAAAAAAGCTTTTTTAGATAAGGTAGTTTTTGACGTCATTGAACAAAACTTAAGTCACTTAGAAAAAAAGAAGCTAGAATTAAAACTTGATATTGAAGAAAACTTAGAAATACAATTTGATGAGAAATATCTTTTCATAGTACTCTCAAACTTATTAAGTAATGCAATAAAATATACCCAAAGTGGTTATATCAAGCTTTTAGCAAAAAAAGAAAATAAAAAGATTGTATTTATGATTGAGGACAGTGGCGAAGGAATCAAGAAAGAAGATATCAATAAAATCTTTGAACGCTTTTTCAGAGTTGAAAAAGCAAGGACTTCTTCAATGAATGGTCTTGGTTTAGGATTATCAATAGTTAAAAAAATATGTGATAGATTTAACTATGAAATTACTGTTAAAAGTATAGAAAATAAGGGTTCTACTTTTATACTAAAAGAGAAATAAAATGCCCTCTTGCTTATTAAGGAAGGATCCATAGTTTTTCATTATTAGGATCACTGTCTATTGGTAAATACGGGTTTTTTAATTTAAAAATTTTTACATTCATCCACTTATCTAAAGGAAAAAGTTTTTTAGTATTTTTTGATGTTTTAAGATATTCATCAAAAGAGCCATTATTAATCATTATTCTTAAACCTTTTTCTATTCTATCTTTTAAGCCTTGGTTATTTTTATTAAAAAAGAAATACATTGGAAAAGGATAATATAATATTATTTTTTCGTATACTAATAAATCTTGATAAACTTCTTTTCTTGCTTCTACTTCTCTATGTGCTTCACTAATACCTCTTGGGAAATAATCACATCTTCCTTTAAGAACTTGTAAGAACATTCGTTCATAATTAGTATTTTTAAGGACGTTTAAATCAGCAAATTCCAAAATATCTGTATCAGGCCAATGTACTGCTTGACAGGCTTTTAATTTTTTCAAATCGCTTATATTTTCAATAGCATCAAAAAGTTTAATATTTTTTTTATTAATTATAAATAATCTATATCCTAGTAAACCTTTAGTAAGTGGTATCTTAACACTAAGAAAGTCCTTGTCTCGCTCCAAAGATACTCCCGCCCAAACAAGATTTATTTCTTTATCTTTTTTTAGGTTGATAAACATTCTTCTTTGTTCATAGGCACGATTATATTGTATATTTGATTTTCCATACTCTTTTTCTGTTATATCTAATATTTTTTGAATTAAATTATAATAGTATTTATGATTCGTATCATATTTTGATTTGGGAGCTTCAATGTTAATAGTATTGGCAAAAACACAATATTGAAATAAAATACAAACTATTATAAGTATTTTCATAACTTACCTTTTTATAAAGTATATAATTTATAAATTTATATAACGTATATTATTATACTTAGTTCATAACTTTAAACTAAGGGTAATCATATAACTATATAATGAAAAGAAACAAATCATTATTAGGTAAATAAATGAGAATTTTTGTAAAACTGTTTTTAACTATTTTAATAACTTTTTCAATTTTAGGCCCCATATTTGTATTTTTATAACCAAACTGTGACTT
>CAJXWI010000317.1 GCA_913062735.1 uncultured Arcobacter sp. | reverse complement strand
TTCATGAGCAATTAAGTCCTCAAAAACTTCTCTTCTTCTAATTAATCGTGCTTCTCCACCTTCATAGGCAATTTCTGCAACTCTATTTCTTGTATTATAATTAGAACTCATTGTAAAACAATATGCTCCTGCACTTTGTAAAAGTACTAAATCATCATGTGATGTTTGAGGTAAATCAATATTTTTTGCAAAAAAGTCTCCACTTTCACAAATAGGTCCTACTAAGTTACAATCACTTACGTCAGTATTATCATTTAATACACTTACCTTGTGTTCCGCACCATATAAAGCAGGTCTGATTAAATCATTCATAGCCCCATCAACAATAACAAAACGTTTGTTTCCATTGATTTTTTCATACAATACTTTAGTAACAAAAGTACCGCTGTTTCCAACTAAAAATCTGCCTGGTTCCATTACTACTGTAATATCTAATCCAAAAAGCGCTTTCATAATCATTTGACCATATTCTTGCGTTGAAATTAGCTTTTCATCATCATAAACAATTCCTAAACCTCCACCTACATCAAAAAATGAGATTTCCATATTAATTGCTTTTAAATTTCGTACTAAATCAGCCACTATATTAATTGATTCCGTTAAAGGTTCTAATTGTGTTAATTGAGACCCAATATGACAGTGAATTCCAACAGCAGTTAAACTCTTAGAGTTTTTACACCTTATATACATTCGTTTTGCAGTATCAATATCTACACCAAATTTATTTTCATGTAAACCTGTTGAAATATATGGATGTGTTTTAGGATCTATATTTGGATTAACTCGAACCGAAATTCTACATATTTTATCCATAGAAGCTGCAATTTCTTCAATACGAATAAGTTCTGCTTCACTTTCTACATTAATCATTAAAATATCTAATTCAAGCGCTTCTTTGATTTCAGAATCAATTTTACCTACCCCTGAAAAAATAATCTTATACGCTTTAACACCTGCTTTTAAAGCCCGCTTAACTTCTCCAATAGAAACACAATCAGCGCCTGCTCCAAGAGTATTTAAATGTTTTATAACCGATAAATTTGAGTTCGCTTTTACAGCATAAGCAATAATTGATTTTCGTGCTTTAAAAGCCTCTTTTAATTCATTGTATTGCCCCGTAATATGGTCAAAATCATACACATAATATGGCGTAGCATATTTTTTACTTAATTCTTTGAAATCTATACTCATAATTGTCCTATACTTTTTAAAATCTTAATTTTAAATTCATAAAATTTAAAACAAAAACTTTCTTATTTTATCATCGCTAATAAATAGCCTCAAAGTGTGAGATTTTTTCCAAGACCAAGGCGGAGTAAAAATCTAAGCAGGAGCGTACAGGAGAGGGATATAAATTCTACTAAATGTAGAGTTTATACTCTCGAGTAACGTGACTGTCTAGATTTTTAAGACAACGCAGGTATTGGTAAAAAGCTTACGCTTTGTGGTTATTTATCGGTACCGTTCCAAGCTATGGTCTGTTTCCCATTCTCATCAAATGTAGTAGCTGGCATACCCATAATATTGTAACCACAATCCACATAATGAATTTCCCCTGTTACTGCTGAACTTAAATCTGATAATAAATACATACCAGAATTTCCAACCTCAGTAGTTGTTACATTTTTCTTTAATGGAGAATGTGCTTCATTCCATTTAAGCATGAATCTAAATTCACCAATTCCTGCTGCTGCTAGAGTTTTAATAGGTCCTGCTGAAATAGCATTTACTCTAATTCCATCACGTCCAAGATCTTCTGCTAGATATTTTGTAGACATTTCTAAAGCAGCTTTAGCTATTCCCATTAAATTATAATTAGGAATATATTTAGCTCCTCCATAATACGTAAGTGTTAATACTGAACAAGAATCACTCATAATAGGTTTTAACTCACGTACCACTTCAATTAAAGAATAAACAGAAACATCCATAGCAATATCAAAAGATGTTTTTGGAATATCGTAAAATCTTCCACTTAAACCATCTTTTGGAGCAAAAGCAATTGAATGAACAATAAAATCAATTTGTCCCATATCTTTTTCTAAAGACTCTTTTAAGGCTTTGATTTCATCTGGGTTAGATACATCACAAGGATATACTAAATTTTCACTTCCAAATTCAGCAGCAATAGGTTCAACTCTTTTTTTCAAAGAATCATTTAAATAAGTAAAGGCAATTTCCGCCCCTTGTTCCGCACAGGCTTTAGCAATTCCATAAGCAATAGACTTAGAATTAGCAACACCTAAAATAACCCCTTTTTTACCCTTCATAAACATCATATATCCTTTATTTTGTTAATTCAATAATTTTTGTAAAGTCTTCTTTTATCCAAGAAGCTGTTCCAATTAGTGCACCATCTACATTTGGAAGCGCACAAATTTCTTTTGCATTAGCAACTTTAACAGAACCCCCATATAAAAGAGGTTTTTTAATATTCTTTTTAATTGCATCATGAACATTAGAAATATCACTAATAGTAGCAGTAACACCTGTACCAATTGCCCAAACAGGTTCATAAGCTAATATCACGTTTTCATAAGAAGTATCAATTCCTTCTAATTGTGCATAAACATAAGCCAATGTTTGTTCAAGTCCTTCTTCTTTTACTTCTAAAGGTTCCCCAATACAATAAATAATAGTATATCCCAATTCCATATAGTACTTATACTTTTCTACAATTAAGCTTTGAGATTCCCCAAGGATATGTCTTCGCTCAGAATGTCCAATTAAAATTGTTTTAATATTAAATTCATCCAATTGCATGGTTCCAATTTCACCCGTATATGAACCTGCTTTTGCTGTATAGGCATTTTGAACACCTATGTGTAAGTTTTCTTTTTTATCAAATATATCTAAAGACGTTGCTGTAGGGAATATATATACTTCACTTGAGCTATTGTCTTCTAAATAATCATTTACAAAAGATACAAATTCTTTTGTAGATTTTCTAGTATGATTGGTTTTAAAATTTGCCGCTATTATCATTTATTCTCCTATTACTAAAGCTTTTACACCAGGAAGGATTTTGCCTTCTATTAATTCTAAAGAAGCTCCCCCACCAGTAGATATAAAAGTCATTTCTTCTTCATCACCCGTAACTCGAACTAAATCAGCCGTATCTCCACCACCAACTACTGTTGTTGCAAAAGAAGAGGCAACCGCATGTGAAAGTTTCATAGACCCTTTCATAAACTTGTCCATTTCATAAACACCCATAGGACCATTCCATAAAATAGTATTGGCATCTTGAATGGCTAAATTAAATAAAGATGCACTTGCAGGTCCAACATCTAAGGCCATCCATTTTTTAGGAATTTCTTGTATGGTTGTTACTTTTGCAATAGCTTCTGCATCAAACGCTTCTGCAACCACAACATCTACAGGTAAATAAAATTTAACACCCAGTTCTTTTGCTTTTTCCATAATTTTTAGGGCATCTGGAATTAAATGCTCTTCAACTAAAGATTGACCAATTTCATGCCCTTGGGCTTTAAGAAAAGTAAAGGCCATTCCTCCACCAATAATAATTTTATCTACTTTTGTAATTAAGTTATGTAAAGCTTCTAGTTTTCCAGATACTTTAGAACCCCCAACAATAGAAACAAAAGGACGTTTTGGTTCATTTACAATGTGGTGAAAAAATTTAATTTCTTTTGCTAATAAAAATCCTGCCGCTTTATGCGCTTTATCAAAATGTTTTGTAATAGCTTCAACAGAAGCATGAGCTCTGTGAGATACACCAAAAGCATCATTAATATAAACATCAGCCATTGATGCTAAAGTAGCAGCAAATTCTTCATCGTTAGAAGTTTCACCTGGATTGTAACGTACATTTTCAAGTAATAATATTTCACCTGCTTGTAAGTTTTTAGCAATCTCCAACGTATCAGGCTGAATAACGTTTTTCGCCATTTTAATTTCTTGTTTTAAAAGCGTATGCAAGCGTTTTGCAATAGGCTTTAAAGAATATCTTTCATCGTATTTATCTTTGGGTCGCCCAAAATGTGATGCTAAAATAACAGCACAATCATTGTCAATACAATATCGAATCGTATTTAATGCTGATTTAATTCGTCTGTCATCTGTAATATTAAAATATTCATCCATAGGAACATTAAAATCACATCTAATAAAAACTTTTTTTCCGGATATATCTAAACTTTTAATTTCTTGTAATTTCATAAAAAACCTATTTCTTAGCTACAAAAATAGCCATGTCGATTAATCTAGAAGAATAACCCCACTCATTGTCATACCACGTCATAACTTTAATCATATCATCCCCAATTACTTGTGTTAAATCTGAAGCTACAATAGTAGAATTTGTATTTCCAATTAAATCACTAGAAACCATCATATCATTATCAACAGCTACGATTCCAGCTAATTCTTTTGATTTTGCTTCA
>CAJXWI010000316.1 GCA_913062735.1 uncultured Arcobacter sp. | reverse complement strand
CGCAGATACACGATTAGTCTTTTCATCAATTTTCGTAATTTTGACTTTTAATTTTTGCCCAATTGAGACTAAGTCAGAAGGTTTTTTTACTCTGCCGTGACTCAAATCTGAAACATGGAGTAGAGCATCTATTCCATTAATATCTAAAAATATACCCCAGTCCGTTGTCGCTTTAACTAATGCGTTATCAACAACATCTCCCTCTTTAAGATTTTTTAAAGCTTCGGTAATAACAGCATTTTTTCGGCTCGAATTTTATCTGGAGCGACGGTATATGCAATATAGTAGTGATCAATTTTCCAATTCACATGCGCAGAAAATGAACCATTTCCGACAACCAGTTTACGTTTCAGATGGAGTGGGTAGCTTCCAACATAACCAGGAACAACCATATCGATTACTTCACGATCTGGACTGAGAGATAAAAGGCCATACCCTGACCCTCTATCGTCTACACCTCCTTGGAAGTTAGGAATCGCGGCCACACCAGCAGGAGGGCTATCAGAAGAAGTGCTTGCATGGGAGCTTACATGGAAAAATGCAAACCAAAGTAAAATAGAGAGTTTTCTGAACATCAGAACTTCCTTGTTATAACAAAAATATAAATTGAATGATAATTGTTGTTATTATCATTCTCCTATATCGAGGATGCAATAAAAATTAAGAAAATTCAATATTACTAACTGTTAAAGCGTTAATTCATTCATCTTTTCGACAGAGTCATTGGATTCAGAGTCAAATTCAGTTGGTCATTTGAAGCGTTCTTTTTTCTAGGCATTTAAACCAGAGAGAGAAACCTGTTGTATCCCAACACAGTATTTTCAATTTATTTTTGCTTTATTATAAAACTAAAAAAATCACCAATTTCAATTAATATAATTGAAATAAAAATTAAATTACTTGTATCTATATTTTGTTTGTACTCAATATCAATCGTTTCTCTCATTAAATTTATATGCAACTAAGTTGCAACTATGAAATTTTATCAAATAAAAATTAAATGCAACTTAGTTGCAATATATTTATTCTACTTGTTAGTATTAAGGTTCGTGAAGTAAAAGAAGATAAGGATTAAGTTTACTGTCCTCACTAATTAAGTCACCCGTTATTACAAGGGATAATATGTAAGTACACTTCCTTTAGCTATTAAATAGACAAGACTATGCCGAAGTTATTAAGAAAATTCGCAGACTCTTTTCTATAATTTTTAAACAAGTTTTTCCATGACAAAATTTCTAAGTTTTTGCCCTCTGATTTCCATTACTTGCTCTTTTGCGACACTGAAACCAAAATGCTCATAAAATGGCCTAGCAGTAATACTTACTTCAGAATAATATCGTTTAATATTTCGTTCTTTTCCAACAGATAAAACATGTGTCATTAAGGCTCGACCGACACCCTTACCTTGATATTTATGGTGACAAAAAAAATGATCAATTAGACCGTTTACTTGCAGGTCTGTATAACCAACTATTACACCATCAATTTCAGCAACAAATGGAGATAAACCATTCAAACGTTTTTCCCATATATGTTTGTCAAATGAATCAGGAGCCCAAGCTTCAACTTGCTCTTGTGAATAGTCACGAATGTTTATATGTCGAATAGTATGATAATGAATGTTCCATAATGCTTCTCGATCGGTTTTCGTGTAATTGCGAATTGTAATCAATGTAACCCCTCTGTATTTAGATTAAGTGTTATTTGTAAATATAGTATCAAGATTCCCAGATAAGCATACTGAATTATAAGTATGTATACTTATCTGCATACCTTGGAGATTAACATATAAAACAATACGATGATACACGTATTTTAGATATAATTATAAGAAGCCTAAATTATAAAAAACAGTAATGTTTTAGTCCAGATTAATATCTAATTTATTGGATATTACGAAAAGGATGAAGTAAAATGAAAGAATATTCTAGTAAAGCCTTTACTGATATGTACATTGGGATAGTAATTATTCTAATTAGCTGGCTTATATTAAGTGAATATGATTTTTTTGAGATGATGATCGTTTTTTTAGAAAAACATGAAGATTTTGAATTAGATGAACTCATCTTACTATTTCTCTTGATGGGTATAATATCCACTATATACACTTATAGACGAATACGAGAAGCAAAACACTTAAATCGCATACTAAAAAAAACAATTTCAAATTTACAAGAAACCAAAGAAGATTTAATTTCAGTACAAAAGATGGCTACTTTAGGTGAGTTAGTTAGCTCTTTAACTCATGAAATAAATACGCCAATAGGAATTAGTATTACAAGTTCATCTCATTTGGATTTTTTAATACAAGAATTAAATAAGAAATTTCTTAAGGAGGAAATGACTAAAGAAGAGTTCACACACTTCATTAGTGAGACAAAAGAGTTATCCCTTATATTATCTCTAAATCTAAATAATACAAAAAAACTGGTTCAAGGTTTTAAGAATATTGCGGTTGATCAAGCAATTGAAGAAAAAAGAGAATTTAATTTAAAAGCATACATTAATGAAATATTATTATCACTAAAGAGCAAAATAAAACAAAAAGAAATAACAGTAAATGTAAACTGTCCAGATGATTTACAAATAACTACCTACCCAGGTGCATTTTCACAAGTACTTATAAACCTTATTAACAACTCAATTTTGCATGCATTTTCAGATTTAAGAAATGAAAAAATCAGTATTATCATTACGGAACTAAATGATAATATACTCCTCGAGTACTCTGATTCAGGGAAAGGTTTATCAGAAGAAGTATCTGCTAAAATATTTGATAAGTACTTTACTACAAAAAGAGGTAGTGGGGGAACAGGTCTAGGATTGCATATAATTGAAAAGATCATATCTGAAATACTAAATGGGGAAATAAAAATACTTGAAAAGTCAAAAGAAAAAGGATTGGGACTTCTAATAACAATACCAAAAAACTCTTTTGAAAAAGTTCAGGGAATAGAGAAATAAACTATTCAACTTTTATCTAAAAATATTAAAAAAACTGGGACAGTTTACGTAATTTACTTTGAGTATTTTTCCAAAATCCTATCATACTCTCCTGATAGTCTGATATTTTGAATTTCTTTCCATATTTTTTTAGATAAATCTGGATACTTCTTAACAAACTGATGTGATAACATCAAATAATATTCTTTTCTTTTAAAAGCAGGATTTACTTTCTCAATATTAAGAAATTCTTTTGGGTTTATTTTAATAGCAACATCAATATATTCTTCTAAAGAAATAACTCCATATAAACGTTCTTTACGAAGCATTTGTAATAATGATGACATACTATTGGTTAACTGCACAGTGATACCTTCTTTTAAAAGGTCATTTCCAACAGAGTATCCATTCATCGAACCAATTTTTTTGTCTTCTGTGAGTTTTTTACCTTTCCAACTTAAAAGAGTCCCATCCCACTGAAGAGAAGTGTTTTTTAACCTATAAAAAGAATATGTCCATTTCATAATATGTTTGGATGAATCAACAACACCATTTTTCATTGGATATTGGCCAAAGTCCATTCTTTCTTTTCTAAATGAAGCTTGAAATAAGGCATCAATATCATTATCTTTAAGAGTTCTAAGCGCCCTCTTCCAAGGAAGACCTACAAAATCTATTTTGAAATTCAACTTTTTGGCAACTAATTTCATCACTTCAAAAGTAACACCAGGTTTATTCTCATCAATTTTTCCATCTTTATGTAAAAGATAAGGATATATCATGGCAGAATCGTACCCCATGCTTATTTTAACCTCATAACTCCAAAGATTAGAAGAAATTACTATTGATAAAAAAATAAGTGTAAGTTTCTTAATAATTTGCTCCAAAAAAACTCGATTTTATCGTTTATTACGGGAAAGCTGAAATTGACAATTATATGTATTAACTACAAGTCAATTTAAATTAATACGCTTAGAACAAAATAAATAACAAAAGTTTCGACGCGTTTTTTAATGAAAAAGTATACGCTGAATTTTCATAGTGTTGGCTTAAGTAGGAGATTGAAAGAGCAATAAGAATTAATTAGGCTCACCTATAAGTTAAGTTTTGTTTACAGTAATAATTTATCTAAACCCTAAATTACTTTAAGGCGCTAGAAGTTCTGGGGATAGGACACTTCATTACAATCTATAATCTTTTTTAAACATGTTGTCTGTACCTACTATAAATACTTCTTACTCATAAAGATGATTTACTATTTAACTTCAAAAAGTTCTTACTAGAAGATTCCCAGATCAGATTAATAAAAGAAAAAATAAGAACAGGAAAACCATGTGGAAGTGAAGTGTTTTACGATAAAATACAATTAAATACCATGTCTCGTGAATTTATAAAGGAAATAATATGTCTTTAGATAAACAACGGTTAAAAAATGCACTTTGGGGAATTTTTATTTCGGATGCTATG
>CAJXWI010000315.1 GCA_913062735.1 uncultured Arcobacter sp. | reverse complement strand
ATATCCCCATCTTTTTTTACATAAGGTTTTACTACAGGGTTAATAATATTATTGGATTTTGCAAAAACGAGTAAATCTTCACTTACTTGTATTTCATTGGGAAGTTTTTCTAAGGCATGTTCTAAAATATAGGTGGTACTTAAAGCATCACTGTAAGCCCTATGCTGAAAAGCAATATCAATATTTAATAAGTCTTTTAGAAAATCTAAACCATAACGTTTGGCTTTAATTGTTCGTTTAGATAAATCAATGGTACACAATTTTCTATTTTCAAGCACTCCCAAATCATACTTTTCAAAAGAATCTGAAATGAACTTATAATCAAACTTTATATCATGAGCTACAAAAATATCATCTTCTAAAAACATTTTAAACTCTTCTAAGACATCTTGTATTTTAGGAGCATTTTCTAGCATAGAAGGAGTAATATTGGTTACTTCTTGAATATAAGGAGGAATGTCTTTTGCATAAACAAGGGAATCAAATTTATCAGTAATTTCACCATTTTTATATTTAACAGCTCCAAGCTCAATAATTTGACCTTTTTGTATATTTGATGCATTTGTTTCAATATCAACTATACAAAATGACTGATCACAAATTTGGGTACGCGCCGTTTTTAAACGAACATGTTCATCTTTTATTTCGAGAGGAAAACCATTTGCTATTAAAAGTTCTAGCTCCAAAGAAGGCGAATTAAAAAAAGTATCTTTAAAGGTTGTTATTATACGTAATACTTCTTCAAGAGGCAAATCTTTTGAGCTTAATTTAGAAGCAAGAATATCAGAATTACACAAATGTATTTGATTCTTTCGTTTTGTTTTAGCTTTCATTGGCTGCTTTTAAAAAATTCATCATTTTATCTTTGTCTTTTTTTCCTGGTTTTTCTTCTACCCCTGAGCTTACATCTAAACCATAAAAATTAAGATCTTTTATTTCTTTAATATTAGAAGCATTTAATCCACCAGCTAAAATCATTTTAGACGTATCAATATGCTCAAACCAAGATTTATTAATAGCTTTTCCAGCTCCACCAAAACTCTCAACAAAAGCATCAACTAATAAGAACTTATTGCCTAAAGATTGTAAATCATCTTTTGATTTTACGCGCAGTACTTTTATATATTTAACATTTAGATTCTCAAAGCTTGTAATATTTTCATCATCAATAATTTGTGCCAATTGCATATGAGAAAGAAAACAAATATCATTTATATGTTTTGAACTTTCATTAACAAACAAACCAACACTTTGAATAAAAGGAGGTAATGCTTCTACAATTTTTTTTGCAAGTAAGGGTTCAATAAAGCGTGGACTTTTTTCATAGAATACAAAACCCAAAGCATCTGCTCCAGCTTCAATTGCATCAAGTGCATCTTCTAAATTAGTAATACCACAAATTTTAACACGCATGATTAACCTTAGATTTGTAAAGAAGAAATCGCTTCTTTAATATCATTTGCTCCATAAACATAAGAACCAGCTACCACAACATCAACACCAGCATCTTTTAGTTCGTGTATATTTTTGTCATTAACGCCACCATCAATTTGAATTAAACAAGAAGGATTGTATTTATTAATAAGTGTTTTTAGTTTTTTAGTTTTTTCAACAACAGTTTCTATAAATTTTTGTCCCCCAAAACCTGGGTTAACGGACATTAATAAAACCATATCTAAATCAGCCAATAAATATTCAATCTCTTCTGGTCGTGCATGAGGATTTAAAACAATGGCAGGTTTAATTCCTAAGCCTCTTAGTTTTTGAATAATTCGGTGGGGATGGTTTTCACTCTCTATGTGAAAAGAGATATATTCTGGTTTTAAATGTGCGAATAAATCAATAAAAAAGTTATTGTCTTCAACCATTAAATGTATATCCAAAGGTTTTGTAGCAATTTTTGCAAAACTGTTTACAACAACAGGACCAATAGTCATATTTGGTACAAAATGACCATCCATAACATCTACGTGAATTAAATCACAGCCACCATCACAAATAGCTATAATATCTTCATTTAATTTTCCAAAATCTGCTGAGAGAATTGAAGGTGCAACTAACATTTAAAACCTTTAATATAATATTTCGCGATTATAGCATTTTTTGCATTAGAAGATAAAATAAGTTTTAATTTATGTACTTTTATTGCAGATATTTAAATCTGTTTTTACATTGAAAGCTTTGCGATAGCTTTGTATGATAAAGTATTTCATAACAAAATTAAGGAGTAAAAATGTATACAAAATTTGTTAAAAAGACAATAAAATTGGCAAGCGTTTCCCTATTAGGTTTGGGATTAATTACATCCAGTATGGCAGCAGATAATTATCCTAAGAAAGCAATTAATGTAGTGGTTGGATTTGGAATAGGAGGAAGTGCAGATAGAATGTCCCGCTCAATGTCAACTTTTTTTTCAGATGAAATTGAACAAAGAATTAAAGTAATTAATAAAAAAGGTGCAGGAACACAAATTGCAGCAAACTATATATTAAAGAGACCAGCCGATGGTTACACTGTTTTTGGCTCTACTTTTGCACCTTATTTGGCAACAACTATTCTAACAGGCTCAGCTAAATATAAACTAGAAGATTTTTCCTTTATTAATATTCAATGGTTTGATTTTGAGTTATTAGCAGTAAATAAAGATACAAAATTCAAATCCATGATTGAAATAATGGAAGAAATTAAAAACAAACCCAAAACAGTAAAAGCAGCAGTAGTTCAAGGAAGCGGTGGACATTTAATTTTAAATTTATTGTTAAAAAAATATGGAGTACCTTTAGAAAATCTTAATTTAGTTACTTATAGTTCTGGTGGAAAAGCAAGAACAGCGGTAGCTGGAGGTCAAGTGGACTTAATTGCCATTTCAGCCCAAGGAAGTGAAAGTATAAGAGAATTTATTCGTCCCTTAGCTATTGTAAAAGATAAAAGAATGAAACAATGGGATGCGCCTACATTAAACGAAGCCATTTCTTCTTTAGGATTTAAACTTCCTGTTTTTCCAGGATCAATGAGAGGCTTTGCAGTTTCAACAAAATTTAAAAATAAGTATCCAGAACGTTTTGATATTTTAACTCAAGCAATGAAAAGAACATTAGCAACAAAAGGTGTTCAAAAATTCTTGAAAAAAAGTAATATTGGATATACATGGACAGGACCTGAAAAATCCAACCAATTAATAAAAGATTCTTATGATATTTTCAAAGAATATGCTTATCTTTTAAAAAAGTAACGTAACATGACAATTTCAAATGAACGAATTGCCAATAGCATAGTAATCCTATGCTTGGCAACTTTTGTAGTATGGTACGCATTAGATGCACACAATGCTTCAAGTTCTTTAGAGAACATGATTTTAATCCTCCCTGTTTGTGCCATTACTTTGTGTTTGTGCCTTTATGATTTTTTTACATCAAAAGACGATACAAAAGAAGAAAAAGAAAAAAAAGAGAGTTTTTCTACTGTAATACCAGTAATGGTGCTCTTTGCCTTATATATAATTACGCTTGAATATCTAGGCTTTGATCTAGGAACAGTAATATTTTTAGCCCTGTTTTTATTCTTCCATGGAGAAACAAGGTGGACATGGATTATTGGATATTCTATAGTATTTGGATTTTTAATTGCATTTTTTTTCTCTATGATGTTACCTTACCCAATGCCTATGATGGTATTTCCAACAGATTATTAGGATAAATAATGGATTTAATAGATATACCAGCTGCGCAAGCAGCCTTAACATTACTTTTTTCGCAGCCTTCATATTGGCTTGTTGTGATTCCAGGAATTATGATTGGATTGTTTTTTGGAGCAACCCCTGGTTTACAAACTTCTATGGCTATGGCTATTTTTTTGCCTATGACTTTATATATGGACTTTCTACAAGCTATGTTATTTTTAACAGCTATTTTTACAGGAGGCGGTTTTGGAGCTGGAGTTCCTGCTATATTAATGAATATTCCAGGAACTTCCTCTGCAATTGCAACAGCATTTGATGGTTATCCAATGGCAAAAAAAGGGCGACACAATGAAGCACTAGGTTTAGCACTTGGATCTTCAACATTTGGCGTTTTTCTGGGTTATATATTATTATTTTTTTTAATAAAACCTATGTCTTTATTTGTATTAAAGTTAGGCCCTTCTGAAATGTTTATTGTTATTTTATGGGGATTAACCCTTATTGCTTCTTTAACAGGAGAACATGTAATAAAAGGCTTAATCGCAGGTTTATTTGGTTTATTAATAGGAACCATTGGCTTTAGTGAAGCAGGTGTTATGAGAGGAACAATGGGAATTGAAATACTTGCCGATGGAATTCCTGTAATTCCTGCAATGATGGGAATGTTTGCAGCATCTGAGCTCTTTAAACTCGTAAAAACTGAATTTTTGGTTGAAGATGAGAGTAAAAGACAAGTTCGT
>CAJXWI010000314.1 GCA_913062735.1 uncultured Arcobacter sp. | reverse complement strand
AACTTATTTCTTATGATATTAAAGAAGGATGTGTAGGAGCATATTTTCCCGAAGCTACGCCTTTAGTTTCTCTGAATCATCATGATAAAAAAAGTTTTACTCCCTCTTATAAATTTATAGATATTAGCTTAAAGAAAGTGCCAAACCAAGATACTTAAATCTTGGTTTAAAGTGATTTTTTAGTCTTCTTTTGAAGCTAAAATTTCAATGCTTTCTATTACATCTTCTTGTTCAATTGAATCTAATACTTCAAAGGATTTTTCGTCATTTTGTTGTATTTCTCCAAATACAGTATGTCCACCATCTAAATGAGGTGTAGCTACAAAAGTAATGAAAAATTGTGAACCACCAGTATTTCTACCCGCATGTGCCATAGATAAAACACCTCTGTTATGCACTTGTTTAGAAGCACTTGTTTCACATTCAATTGCCCACTCTGGACCTCCTGTACCAGTACCTTGAGGGCATCCAGCTTGTGCCATAAACCCCTCAATTACACGGTGAAAAATCAAACCATCGTAAAAAGTATCATTTGATAATGATGCAAAATTTGAAACAGTATTTGGAACTGCTTCTACAAATAGTTTAATCCAAATTACACCCTTAACAGTAGTAATTTTAGCATATTGAAATTTCTCTAGCTCTTCTTGTGAATACGAATATTCTTTTAGTTCTTTGGATGATCCAAACATTATTGTCCTTATAATTTTTTTGAATTATATCAGTTTTTGTTTAATATTATGTATTATTTATGAAAGCTTTAGATATTAGGGCTTAAATAGTTTAATTTAACCAGTGTTTGTACAACTTCTTTATATAAAGGAACGGCTGATTGAGAAGCATAATGGTAATACCAATGTTTTCCAGTTGATATGGGTTCAACTACAGTAACGCCAATAGTATATTTCATCTTTCCATCATTTGCAAAACCAAAAAAAGAAGAAATATAGCGTTTTAGGTATTTCCCTCTTCGTGCTAATTGTGCTGTACCTGTTTTTCCTCCAATTTCTAAACCAGGAATTGAAGCACCTCTTCCTGTTCCTTTTTGAACCGTATTAATTAACATTCTCTTCATGCTATTAGCCGTTTTTTTGGAGATTACTTTTTCTTTAGTTATTTGAGACTTTTTAATTGCTTTATTATTTATGGTATAGGTATTTACAATTTTAGGTTGTACCGAATATCCTTCATTATTAAATACGCTGTAGGCTTTAAGTACTTGCATAAAAGTTGAAGTCATACCTTGGCCGTAAGATACAGTAGCTTTAAAAACATTGTCTCTACCTTTTGCTTCACCTGCTTTAAATCTGTATTTTGGAGGCAAATATCCTGCTTTTTCAAAAGGTAAATCAATGCCTGTTTTTTTAGTAAAGCCAAAGCGCAAGAATCCTTCGTAAAAATCTTCTGCTTTTAGGCGTTGAGCAATTTGAAGTGTTCCAATATTACTTGAAAATATAACCGTGTCATTAAGTGTTATATATCGTTTTTTAAAGTTATGGTCATCTTTTATTACAAAACGCCCTAAGGGATATCTTCCTTTTGGAAAGTATCCTTTTTTATTCTCTTTTCCTTTATTGTAAGCAGAAAAAAGTTCATTCTTTTTTATAAGATTCTTTTCCATAGCTAAGGCCAGGGATATGGGTTTAATAACAGAACCCGGTTCATATTGGTGCTCAATTGCAAATACATTTAAAGAAGGAATATCTTTTTGTTTAATTAATCCAGGATTGAATCTATTTGAAGAAGCTAAGGTAATAATCTTTCCTGTCTTACTTTCCATAATTGAAACAATAATTTCTTTAGCAGAATATTTTATTTTACTTTTATCTAAGATTAGTTCAATGTTTTTTTGAAGTTTCAAAGGAATGTTTAATTTAAGGTTGGCCCCATCTATTCTATTTTTAATCACAGAATTTTTATTAAATGAAATATAAGAAAGCACATCTTTTTGTCCTCTTAATATTCCATCTTTGTTTTCGTTTAAAAGCGTATTGTATGAGCGCTCAATGCCTTTAATACCCTTTACTTTTGTTTTTCCAGTATTGGCTTCAAATTTTCTTATATAACCAACAACAGGCGTTAACGTATCTTTATACGAATAAAGTCTTTTTTCTCCACTTTCTCTTACTTCAAGACCAACTAATAAACGTGTTCCATTTTTATACAAAGATTTAAATATTCCTAAACGTCTTAATTTAAATCCCAATTCTTTTAAGTTTTTTGCTGTTCGTGAATTAATATTATAAGACAGAATGATATACCCTGGTCTTTTCTTTAAAGATTTATTTATTTTATTATAAAGAACTTTTTCTTCTATATTTGAATATATTGATAAAAGTTTTACAAATAAATCAAGTTTGTTTTTGTTTAAATATCTTGTATCAATAGCAACTTTATAAATTTTTTTTGAAGAGGCAATTTTAAAATTATCATAAGATAAGATATTCCCTCTGATTGCCAATTCGCTTTTTGAAATGTTAATTCTTGGAAGTTTTCTTTTTTTTGCAACCGTTGTAAATACAACAAGAATAAAAATAATCATTGCAAGAAGAATTACTGCAAGTAATAAAAAGGTTTTTTTTGTTTTATTAACTTTATTGTTATTGTTTGAAGTCATTTTTATCCATAATATACTATAATACGAGAATTTTATCGAAATTAACCCAAATTATACAATATAAACAACAATAAATTTATTTATTGTTTCACTAATAATAAATTAAGGCAAAAACCCTATGTCAAAAGCAAATGAAGCAGATTATATTTTATTTTTACTTGCTTGCACGTTAATTACGTTTAGTATTTTATTCTCTTATTCTTTATCCGTTTATACGGTTGTTTATTATGACTATAATCAATTTCATTTTTTTATGAGACAATGTTTTGTTGGTATTTTAGGAATGTTTATTATGTGGGTTTTTTCTCAAATTCCTCCTGCTAAAATTGTTGGAAAAGTAGGAATGACACTGTTTATATTGTTTTTTCTGCTTATGGCAATAATGCCACTCTTACCTGCATCTTTTGTTACAGCAGCAGGAGGTGCTAACAGATGGATAAGATTGCCAGGTCTCTCTCTTTCCCCTGTAGAATTTTTCAAAATTGGTTTTATTTATTTTTTAGCCTGGTCTTTTCATAGAAGGGTTATGGATCAACCAAAAAAAATGAGTTTAAAAGAAGAATTTTTATTATTGCTTCCTTATTTTTCTGCTTTTTTCTTAGTAGTGTTTTTAGTCGCTTTTTTACAAAAAGATTTAGGGCAAGTTGTATTATTAGGACTTGTCTTAATGGTTCTTTTAGTTTTTGCAAACAGATCTTTCAAGCTGTTTTTGGTACTTGGATTAGGCTCTTTATTTACACTTGCTACTTTAATTATTTCTACACCTCATAGAATTCAAAGAATATATTCATGGTGGGCTTTAAACCAAGATAGAATTTTATCTATTTTACCAGACATTGCAAATTCATATTTAAGAGTAAAAGAACTTCCTGTTCCTTATCAAGTAGGACATTCGTTAAACGCTATAAACAATGGGGGTTTTTTTGGTGCGGGAATTGGAGGTGGAAATTTGAAAATGGGCTATTTATCAGAAGTTCATTCGGATTTTGTACTCGCTGGTATTAGTGAAGAATTGGGTTTATTGGGTATAATTGTGATTACATTGTTGATTTTTTTAGTAGTATGGAGAATTTTTAGAATTTCAAATAGAGTAGAAAATCCTATTTATCATTTGTTTACTTTAGGTATTGCTTTAATGATTATTATTGCTTTTTTAATTAACTCTTATGGAATAACTGGAATTATACCTATTAAAGGAATTGCTGTTCCTTTTTTATCATATGGGGGCTCAGCACTATTAGCAACATCAATATCAATAGGTTTAGTATTATCAATTAGTAAAGAAGTAAGGAAATAAGAAGATGCATGGAACAGTAGTTATAACAGGCGGTGGAACAGGTGGCCACCTGAATGTAGCAAAAGAATTTATTGATGCTTTTTATAAAAGAGGAATTATTCCTATTTTTGTAGGAAGCGAAAATGGAAAAGATAAAGAGTGGTTTGCTAGAGATTTTCACATTAAAAAGTGTTATTTTCTTAAATCAAGAGGTGTTGTAAATAAAGACTTTAAAGGAAAAGCAAAAGCGTTATTTTCTATTGCAAAAGAAGTGTCGCATTGTTTGGATATCTTTGATACCTTGGATGTTAAAACGGTTATTTCAGTGGGAGGATATTCAGCGGCTCCTGCAACCATGGCAGGCATTGTTAAAGTAGGTTGCAAATTATATATCCATGAACAAAACTCTGTTACGGGTAAATTAAATCAGTATACCAAACGCTTTGCAAGTGAGTTTTTTTCTTCTTATGATCTTTCTTCAAAAGTAAAAGACTATCCTGTAAAAATGGAATATTTTAATGAAGCAAG
>CAJXWI010000313.1 GCA_913062735.1 uncultured Arcobacter sp. | reverse complement strand
TTCACATCTTTCTTCACGCTTTAAATCTTTTTTATTAGACAGCTTTTTATTAACTACTCCCATTGTTTATCTCGTAATGTATGTCATTATGGATGGAGGGGATAGTTTCTCTCAAAACAGAACAATGGGCTGGCTAATTATTTTAGCATTGCATCTTCCTTTAATTGTAATTATGTGGATTGCAAAAAAACAAACGCCTGGTTTAAAAGCATATGAATTAGAAGTACTTGATCATAAAAGTTATTCAAGAATTTCACTCCTACAAGCAATAATCAGATATTTTGTTACTCTTCTTAGTATAATTTCATTCTTTTTACTATTTGTTCCCTTTTTCAGAAAAGACAAAAAAACAATACAGGACATAATTTCAAATACAATTATTTTAGATAAAAAATAAATGCTTTTTTTTAATATATCGGCCTTTTACTATTTTTATTTTTCTGCTACGGCTGTATATGTAATTTTTATGCCTAAAGTTCTTTTGGACGTAGGGTACAGTGCAAGTGAAATTGGAATTTTATATGCACTTGCACCACTTATGAGATTTTTAACTCCTTTTTTATTTTTAAAACTAATTAAACTGGATGCAAAGGTATTTAAAATAGCCTTAGCCAGCTCTATAATAGCAACCTCGTCGTTTTATTTTACTATTGATAACTTTTATGCTTTTATGTTTGCAAATGCTTTGTTGGGCGTATCTTTAAGTTTAATACTTCCTTATATTGAAATCATTGCATTAAAAGACCTTGGGAAAGAAAGATATGGGAAATCTCGTTTATTTGGATCTATTGGATTTATGGTCATTGCACTTGTACTTGCAAAGTTTCTTTCCAGTCCCTTCATTGCCTTACATTTTTTTCTTTTTGCAAATATAATAACTGTAATTTTCTCTATAATTTTACTAAAACACGATGTATCCCATGACGATGCAGCCTCAAAAAAACCTTTTTCATTTTTTAAGTACTGGCCATTTTGGTTAAGCTTATTTTTTATGCAAATGAGTTTTGGTTCTTTTTATAATTTTTTTACGATTTATGAAACAGAACATGGCGTTTCATTAGAAACAGTATCTTATCTTTGGAGTTTTGGAATTCTTTGTGAAATAGTAATGTTGTATTTTCAAGGTCCTCTTTTAAAAAGAAATCTTAAAAATATACTTTTATTTTGTTTATCACTAACTGTTCTTAGATGGATGATTTTATTTTTATTCCCAGAATCTCTATTTCTTACCTATGTAACACAAGGAATGCATGCTTTTTCTTTTGGATTATACCATTCTTCAGTAATAATATTTTTATATACTCTTTATGATAATAAAAAACTTGCACAACAGTTTATGTATGGAGTTGCTTATGGATTAGGGGGCTTTATGGGAGCTTTATTAGCAGGATATTTATATGGAGAATATTTATTTTTATCTTCTGCATTTTTTGCTGCATGTTCACTGTTTTTTATGTTAAAAGTGAACAAACAAGTCTCATAGATTCAATATTTTTTTACTTTGAATTTCTTGTAATTTTAAACCTTTTAAAGTGGCTTGCTTTTGTTTTAGTTTTATCTCAGGAGTCAAAAAAGTTATTTAGTTTTAAATCTTTCACTTCCTTTTCTAAGGAATCAATTACATCTCTTAAGTCTCTAATGGTTTTATTTTGAGAATCAATGCGATTATTTGCAACTCTTAAATCTTTTTTCTTATTTTTAACTTCCTCTTTTATATTTATTGAATTTTCTTCTAGTTTTTTATTTTCTTTTGTTAACACAATAGAAAGATCTGAGGTATTTCTAACTTTTTCATTAAACGATTTTATAAATTTTTCGTGATTGTTTTTTAATGTAGTAATTATTTTTTCATAATGATTGACTTGTGCAATGAGCGTAGCTGATTTCTTTTTCTGTGTTTTTAAAAGCACTTCTAGGCCAGAAACATTTTCGTAACGCTTTAATTTATTTTCCAAAATATTAATGTGATTTACTTTTTCAAGGTGAATCTTTTTATTCACTTGTATGTTCGCAAGAACTCTTTTTTTAAATTCTCTTTTTTCTAATTCATCATTTGTTGTCAAAAATCTAATTGCAATATACTCAATAATATCTTTGCCTAAATCATCATAGATAGGCGAAATAGTCGCATTTACATAATAAGTTGTTCCATACTTACTTCTATTTTTTATCTTACCTTGCCATGTTTTACCACTTTTCAAATCTAACCATAACTTTTTAAACAGCTCACTTGGTGTATCAGGATGCCTTATAATATTATGAGACTTACCTATTAGTTCTTCTAATTGGTATTGAGCAATATCACAAAATATATCATTTGCATAAGTAATATTTCCTCTTAAGTCTGCTTTAGAAACTATTGCTACTTTATTGATTGCATCTAAATATCTTTGACTTTCTTCTTTTTGATGAAAGTTTTTTTGTTTTAAAAAACTTTCTTCATAAACAAAAGATACTCTTTCAAAAAGATATTGAATATCAATGGGTTTTGTTAAACATTCTGTCGTTTTATGTTGAATTGATTTTAATAAATGCTTAAGTTCTGTATTGTCAGTTGAAAAAATAAAAGGAATATCTTTATGTATTAATCTAATTTCTTTTAAGAGTTCAGGGCCAGATAGGATTGAGCTATGCAGATCACTCACAATAACATCTATACTGTTTTTATTGTTTTTATAGGTATTTAATCCATCTAAACCATTTTTTTCTACATAAACTTTTTTAAACAATTCTACACTTTCATGTAGAAGGTTTTTCCTAGTTTCATTATCGTTTTCTATATATAAAATAGTTATTTTGTTAAGTAATTTCGTATTGACTGCTATCATATGCGTATATTACAGTAATTGCTGTTAAAGTACAAAAATTATTAAATTATACTCATAATCATTGTCTTTACATTCTTTTTTTCTTCTATTTCAATTACTTCTAAACCAGGAATACTTAAGTGCATGAATTCACTAAATGACTGTATATTGTTTTTTGAAAGGACATTCAAAAGTATACCCCTATAATGTTTTGCCCAATGAGATATAACTTTTCCATCTTTTAAAAATTTAAAACAAAGTACTTTTTTATTAGTGCATTTATAAAATTTCTCATAATAACCTGCTCTTAAATCTATAATTTCATCATCTAAACAAGCATCCAAACTTTTAGAAAAATGTTCCAAATAATACTTCTCAAGGTTAAAACTAGGTAACTTTGCACCTTGTT
The DNA here is from genome assembly GCA_913062735.1 of uncultured Arcobacter sp. The sequence goes on along the minus strand of CAJXWI010000313.1, from coordinate 1,221 downwards.
TAAACTTATAATCAGGAATGATATCTTTAGCTTTGATAGGCCCAAACAAATTTGAGAAGATAATTACATTTTCATCTATATAGTTTTGTGCCTCTTTATTCAAACTTTCATATGAAATTGCATCAAAAGCAACACCGGTATATCTAAGAATCGCTTTTTTCCCTGCCTTGCCAAGTAGACTTTCTTTATAGCGTGCTACTTCGCTCATCTTTTTGAGTGAAAACCATGAAGATAATTCTTCATGGCTTAAATTCTCTACATGTGTTTCATATAAATCCAGAACTTCTTTTCTTTTATCAAAATTATCTTCTAGAAAAAAATTTTTAATATTAAAACTAGCTTCTGCTCCTCCTGTACTTTTACTCTCTGCTGGGGCTAATAATATATTCATTGTTTTTCCTCATTTAAAAATATTCCATCTTTATACAACCACTGAGCATTTATTTTTTCAAAAGTGCTTTTTTCTATAAAAGAAACATCTTGATTATCTTGCTTTAAACTTGCCTTGAATGTCACAAAATCATACCTTTCGTTTGAGGCAGTTTCTATAATCTCAAGTTTTAAAAAGCTGGTTTCTTCACAAAATTCTTTTATGTCTTTTTCCCATGTTTTTTTGTCATTCGTATAATCTTTATTTTCGAGATGAGTCGTTTTGCAAATATATTTTGTAAGATGTAAAACATAGGCACTAAAACGCGAACGCATGAGTTTTAAAGCAGTAGGGGCTGTACTTCCTTTATGAAAGGGCAAACAGCATTTTTTGTATTTTAAATTACTGTTACAAGGACAGGTAGTATTGATTGATATTTTCAAGGTTTATCTTTGTTTTTTAAGTATTGTACCTAAGTTGTAAAAAAACAATACTTAGAAAACTAAGTATTATTTTGATTCTTTTTTCATTTTCATTTTCTTTTTTGATTTTTTCTTCACATCATTTTTTGCTAGCTCGAACAAATCCATCCTCATTTCAATACGTTTAACGTCAAGAAAATTAATCCCTAAGCTATTGTATAAAATGGCGGTATTTATCTCATCAGGTTCAATTTCAACTTCGATAGGGTAGTCAGCAATGGTGTCTATATTGTTTTGTAGATAATCAAAGGGTTGTAGAACTTTATTCTGTGTATTAGAAGCGTCGAGTTGAGCATCGGCGGCTGTTTTAATTTGACTATACAAGGCTTTAATTTCTATAGGATCGATACTAGAAATTCTATTTGAGAA
>CAJXWI010000312.1 GCA_913062735.1 uncultured Arcobacter sp. | reverse complement strand
TAGTAATAAAAACAAACTAATATATAACTCTCAGTCATCTTTCAAGTGGGAAGATTCTAGCAGGAAATTATAATAATTGCAAATTTTTTTGACACAATTTAGAAATTTATTGAAATTTGATATAATTTAAAAAGTAATTTAGGCTATAGTATCACTCAAAAAGTACTAATATCAAGAAATAATTTTTTATAAAGAGAGATAAATGTTTGAATATGATGTTGTTTATATTAAAGGAAATCCAAATTCAGGAACTTTGGTTCAACATGAGCAAATAGATGCTGCTGTAATGGATCTTATTAAAGACTATTCTTATAAAATAATCGAATCTCACGAAAAAAATATAAAAAATCTTGACCATATTCCTAAGTCAAAAATTTACATAGGCTTTTCAAGAGGTTCAAGGTATTTAAATAAATTAAATAAAACTACTTTAAAAATATCCATTGGTGGAATAACTGGCTCTGGCATTCATCAGTTTGTTCATGAAAATGATTACATATTAAAAGGTGATATTTCAAAAGAGTCCATGAATGCGCACTTTTTAATCGCCCAAGAAGACAAAAATAAAATACACGTATTAATTAGACAGTTCCTTGAAAAACATTAAATAATTTTTTTGCTATTTAGAATTAAGTATGTTAGAATATTCTAAATAATTTATATGTAACTTTTCTGTACTATTTTGAAAGATTAAGGGGTGTGTTATTAAAAATTTTATTCAATCTATTTTTCTACTTGTATGTGTCCTTGTTATTCAAGGATTTATTTATATCTCTTTTATTCAACCATCAATTACCTCTTGGGGTGCAAGTAGCAAAGAATATAACTCGAAATTAATAGGTGATGATTTGGCACCTTATATTAGCTCCACACGAGCTATTAATATTGAGGCCCCCATTTATACGGTATGGAAGTTATTGATAAACCTGGGTGCAGATAGAGCTGGTTTTTATGCTTATACTTTTTTAGAAGAGTTATTGGGCTATGAAACGCTTCCTTTAAGCGTAAATGAGCAGGATAATGTGAAAATGATCATCGGACGAGAAGTTCCAACAACGATGAATAAAAATATCAAATACAGTTTTCCAGTGGCTTATGTAAAAGATGAAAGTTTTTTTGTCTTAAAAGGATGGGGTACTTTTTTAATACAAAAAATAGATGATCTTAATACGCGACTAATCATTCGAACTCATGGAATAAAAGAAAAACTTCCCGAAAATGAAATGGATAATTTTATTTTTGAACCTATGCATTATTTAATGGAGAGAAGAATGTTTTTAGGTATTCAGGCAAAAGCTCAAAACAGTGCTGATTTAATCAACTATTCAAAATATGATGTTTTATGGTTTACAGGCATTATCTTGTCTTTCTTGGGAATTTTTCTTTTAATGTTTCGATCAAAGCATATAATCGTTGTTTGTCTTAGCCTTATTTACAGTATCACTTGGCTTTTTGTACTGTTTATTTTTAATCCGTTGAGTTATTTGTCTTTAGTATTATGTCTTTGTGTGTGGTTAACTTATATGTTTTCAGGGAATAAGACTTCAAAAAAAGATGACAACGCTTATTTTGTTAGAAAAAAGAATAATTGGTAAATTTTTAAAATTAAATATGAGTGTAAATACTTATGAAAAAAGACACTAAATTTTCTGAATATGAACATCCCATTATTATTTTTGATGGGGTATGCAACTTTTGCGATGGTGCCGTTTCTTTTATTATCAAAAGAGATTCAAAAGAACTATTCTATTTCTCACCCTTTCAAAGCATAAAGGCACAAAGTCTCTTAGAACCATACAAAATCCAAACTTCACAACTTGATTCAGTGATACTTATAAAAGATGGTCGGTGTTATATGAAAAGTGATGCTGCTTTGGAAATTTGCAAAGAATTAAAAGGTATTTATTCGTATCTCTATATATTTAAGTTCTTGCCTAAAAAATTTAGAAACTACTTTTATGACTTATTTGCAAAAAATAGATATAAAATGTTTGGTAAAAAAGAGCAGTGTATGGTTCCAAGCTCAAGAATAAAAAAACGATTTATTTACTAAGCCAAAAAAAGTTAAGTTAACTCAAAAAAGAAAAGCTCTCTTATTCTTTCATTTGTTATAATAAATCATAGAAAAAACTTGTGAGTAATTCCCTTGTTTTAAATTCTAGCTTTTATCTTCTTAAGGATAAAGTATGATTATAGCACTAAGCGGTTCCAGTGGTTTTATTGGACATTATTTAAATACATATTTTAGCTCTAAAAACTTTGAGATTATTCTTATAAATAGAGATGATTTTAACAACAAAGTAATACTTACACATAAAATTCAACAAGCCGATGTTATTATCAATCTCGTAGGTGGAAATGTTCTTGGTCGTTGGAGTCAAACCTTCAAAGACGAATTATATAACAGCAGAATTATTAGTACAAAAAAAATAGTTGATGCAATAAATGAGTGTAATAATACTGATAAACTTCTACTTTCTACTTCAGCCATTGGAATTTATAGCAATAATATTATCAATGATGAGGAAAATTTTACCTATGGGGATACTTTTTTAAGTCATATTTGTAAAGACTGGGAAAAAGAAGCCAATAGGGCAAAATGTAGAGTTGTTATTTCTAGATTTGGGGTTGTTTTAGGAGATGGTGGAGCATTGAGTAAAATGTTGACTCCCTTTAAGTTGGGAATTGGAGGAAAAATAGCCGATGGATTACAGGCTTTTTCGTATATTCATATCAAGGATTTGGCTCGAGCACACCTATTTTATATGGAAAATAAACACTTAAATGGTGTTTTTAATCTCTGTACTCCAAATTCTATCAACAATGCAAAATTAACCCTTACACTCTCTCAGGTTTTAGATAGACCTGCAATTTTACCCGTACCATCTTTTATTTTAAAACTCATGTTTGCAGAAGGGGCTTGTATCTTAACCCAAGGACAAAATGTATATCCTACAAAGCTTTTGCAGAGCGGCTTTAAGTTTGAATTTGAAACAATTGAAGCCGTTTTATTGAATTTATTGAAAAGTTAAGGGAGTAGCCGATTCGTTTAGTATTTTAAAGTATTCAACTCGAGGTATTTCTCTTGCCCCTAAAGATTCCAAATGTTCGTTGTAAACTTGACAATCAATCATTTTGATGCCATTTTCTTTGGCTTGCTGACATAAGTGATAAAATGCAACCTTTGAAGCATTTGGTTCTAAACTAAACATACTCTCACCACAAAAAATGTCATTGATTAAAACACCATATAGTCCGCCCACGAGTTTGTCTTCTAAATAACACTCAATTGAAAATGCATAATCTAGTTTAAATAAATTGGTATAAGCTTCAATAAACTCGTCTCTTATCCACGTATCATCTTCATTTTTTCTTTTAACATTAGCGCAGTGTTTAATCACTTCTTCAAAGTTTTCATTGGATTTGATAACAAACCCTTTGTTTTTAATCACACGTTTTAAACTTTTTGATATTTTAAATTCTTCAGGATAAAGCACCATTCTTTCATTGGGACTATACCAATGAATAAGATTGTACTCATCAATAAACCAAGGAAAAAGTCCACATTGGTATGCATGAAGTAATCTTTGAGGATGGAAGTCACCACCAATGGCGACTAAGTCATCACGCATCATGGCTAGGTTTGGGAAGTCAAATTTGTCCTCATCTAAGAGGTATATACCATTTTCTTTGTCTAGTAATTTCATTGGCTGACATAGTATCTTAATCCGACTAAAAAAAGAAGAAAGAACTCGATTAGCAGAAACAAAAAACACACAATTACGTGACAAATATCTATGACAAGGAAAACCACTTTTTTGCCACAAAACATGTGTAAAATATGCTTGTACTTTTATATTAGGAGATTTACTATGAAAACAGATGATGATTTTATTGAACATTTGAACAGTATACTTGAGCAATTAGCTAAGGGAGAAAAAATAAACTTTGATGATATTTCAAAAAAACTTTCTTCGGAAAAATATATAGACTCAATCACTTTGTTGAGCAAAATTCAAAAAAAGCAACAAAAATATAAAAGAGAATATACAAAAACTAAGTAGGGGTGATTTTACTATAAATAGTGAAAATAAAATCACCAAACAATTTTCCCCTATACGAGATTTACTTAATAAACTCATCGTTGATTCCAATAAGATGAATAAAGCAGCAATAGAGGGAAAACTAGACCTTCGAATAGATGAGAGTCAATATTTAGGAGACTTTACCAAAATAACCAATGGAATAAATGGAACCATGCAATCAACAGTATTAGCCCTGAGAGATATAGGCGAGAACTTAGATAACTTATCCAAAGGAGATTTCCAAGCTAAAGTAAAAAACAATTACGAGGGTGATTATAAAATATTACAAACGGCAACCAATGCCTTGGGAACTTTACTTAATAAACTTATCGTTGATTCCAATAAGATGAATAAAGCAGCATTGGA
>CAJXWI010000311.1 GCA_913062735.1 uncultured Arcobacter sp. | reverse complement strand
AGACCACATTAATATATTTCTTTCATTTGCAGATAAAGATAATACTCCCATACTATCAATTGTTTCTCTATTTGTCTTATTTTGTAATTTAATAAAATCTTTTTGTTTTCCAAATTTTCTTGTATAATCTTTCAATCTATATTTTGTTTTATTTCTTTCACTCAATCCAATAAAATAGTTTTTTATTTCTCGTTTAGAATAAGTTTGTTTAAAATTTAATTTTGAGTCAAAAGGATCATTGAAATATTTTATCTGAGCCAAATATAATGATGAATTTTTAACTATATCTTCCATATATGGATCTTCAAAGTTTCTATATTTATACAAATGTTCAGGCACTTTTTTCCATTAAAACTAATATTTCTTTAGTCTATTTCTTTTATATCTGATGTCTGAATATCCATCAACTTGTTATCTTGATTTTCTAGATTCATTTTCTCAATACCTAAGTAAAAAAATTTTAGTGCCTCTATAATTAATGAAGTTGCAACAAATAATGCACCTACAATAAATAAGGTCTGTGAACCAGTGTCTGATAAATTACCGAATCCCAAAGCCAGGAACATAGTTCCCCCGAAAAATACGCTCCATGCCAACTTATTAAGTTTTTTACCCGTATCACTCACTTTTTCCGTTTTTCCCATTTCTTCTTTCCTTTAAAACTAAGAATCCATCTTTAAAACATCTTCTTTAAATATTTCACTACCATCTGTACCTAACAAACTCTCATCTGTAATCACATGAAAGAATTCCTTTTTGATCTCTTTCTCAATAGTATTTGCGTGTGTTAGTTTTTTTTCATATAAAATTTCATAATTAAATTTATTGGGATATCTTTGAGATACATTATTTATAGTCACTCCAATCTTATACCGTATTTCTTCAAATTTATTTTTTAGTTTTAAGTAATATAGTGTAGTTTCTCCACCTTCAATTGCTCCAAAATAGCTATATAAGGGAGAGTCATTTAATTTTAATTGTTTAAGTTTTTCTCTTTTTATTGCTTCGAGTTTTTCTCTTCTTACTTTTTTTATTGCTTCGAGTTTTTCTCTTTCTTCTCTTTCTGTATTTTTTTTAAATCTTTTTCTATCATACTTTTCCTGTTTTATTTTTGCACGTTTTTCTCTTTGTATTCTAGTACTTTCTTCTATGCTTTTTCCCATTGCTTCTTCCCTATTTATTTATATAATTCTCAAAGGACTTTAGTACTATTTTAAATTACTGAATCTTACATAATCTTTATTAAGTGTCACAGTAACTCCCCAGTAGAATTTATTTTTAAATGATTCTGAACTGTTTTCATTTAAAGCTTCTTTACAAGCTAATTTTGAGATATCAATACTATTAGATTTTGAGTGCTTTGTCATTTTATCTTTGTCTAGAGCGTAACTTGTAGCATCTATAACACCAAACATATATACTCTTGCTAAAGAATCATCTTCTCCATTTCCATAAATTAAATACTGACATCCTTTTTTAATATTTTCACTAATATTTCCACCAAATAGATTTCCTACTAAGAATAATACTAATACTAACTTCTTCATTTTCTTCCTTTTATATCTTGTATTTTTCCAATAAGATAGACTGTTCTTTAGTCATTGGCGATTAATTATCCAAGTCTAAAACATCCCTATCAAAAGTTTCTGTATGTCCACCACCATTTAAATAAGCTAATGGAAATATATCATCACTAAATTGTTTTTTAATGTCTTTTTCTGCTTTCATTGCACCATCAATTTTTTCATCATAAAGTATTTTCTCTATTTTGTTGTAATCAGTTCCGTATCTGTCTTTTAATGTTTGTGAAGTAATACCTATTTTGTAGTATTTTTTTCCTTTAAAAGTAAATCTAAAGTAGTAAAGCCTATTATCTGCATTTTCATTTTTTATAAATTTAAGGTCAGATTTATTGCTATTCATTTGTTTAGCTTCATTCTTTACGAAAAAAGATAAATCATCATCAATATTCAATTTATTTTTTACTAATTTATATTGCTTTTTAATGTAAATATCATTAAGGTTTTCTATTTCATTCTCATATTCAAGTTCTGTTAATTCATCAAAGCAATATTTAGAATATAATTCTTTTTCTTTACGTGACTTTTCATAAACTAACAAATCATGTGAATCCATAATCTTCCCTTTAAAATTAATTAACACATATTATCAAAAACTAACTTATGGCAAAACTCCACTATATCAGTCATGTGACAATGTTGTCACAATTAAAGTGTTAAGATTACTTGGGTTAGAATACGTGCTTATTTATAAGGAATCAAGATGTCAGAAATTGTGTATCACTATTGTTCAGTTGAAGTGTTTAAGTCTATTATTGAAAATAGAAAACTGTGGTTGGCTTCAAGTACAAATACAAATGATAGCATGGAAAATAGTATAGTTTCTAGAAAATTATTTGAAACGATGAGTGATGAAGAAGACTATGAAAAATATACAAGCATTTTTAGCGAGTTTGATGAAATATATAAAAAATTACATGTAAACACATATATCAGTTGCTTTTCAATGAATAGAGATTTATTAAGTCAATGGAGAGGGTATGCTGATGATGGAAATGGAATTGCTATTGGATTTGATAAAAAATCACTTCCAGAAAAAAGGGATATCATACATTATAGCTTTGATACTGAAAACACAATCAGTTCTAATGAAGTATTATATGACTGTGAAGACGTAGATAAATTTGTTTCTGATTGTATCACTGCAGTTAAAAAACTACATACTGATAAAACTAAAGACGCAGAAGATAAATTGATAATTTATGCTCTAAAATTATTAACTTTTAACTATATAACAAAAAGTAGTGCATTTTCAGAAGAAGAAGAATTTAGAACTGTTTATATCCCTTTCCCAAATCAAGGTGAATTGGGGGCATTTATTTCTATGAAAGATATTTCTGATAGAAAATTTAGATTTACAAAAAATAAAATAAGTTCATATTATGAAATGAATATTTCTTATAATGATTTTCCTAAACCAATTTCGGAAATTGTATTAGGTCCAAAGAATAAATTTGATGAAGATGAATTAAAGCTATTTTTAAAATCAAATGGTTTTACTGATATAAAAATTACTAGGTCTGCTGCAACATATTGTTAATGAGATTTATTTACTTAATTTAGTTTTTCATCTGTAAATAGATCACAAGATACTTCTTCATCTTCTCCCACTTCCAATTGATTTGTCTTGATTAGATGATGTGCTATTTCATGCAGTAGTATAAATTCTAATGGTTGATAGCTTATGATACCAGTATATGCAGAAGTCACATAACTCATTTCAAAAGTACCTAGAGTTATAAACACGACACCTAAAAATAAACAACAATATGATTTATTATCTATATGAAAATCTGAAACTCTATACTCTAAGTTATCAAGATTATATGCTTTTAAAAGGGGCTGTAGGCTCTCTAACGTGTCGAAAAGTATCTCATGCTGCAATGGGTTGTATTTTCCTTTAGGAACTAACCTTGCTTTAAAGTGTTGTTCCATTTCTTCTAATTCCATGCACTTGCCATTGGAGCAATGAAGGACTCTGTTCTTTCTATTCGTCTGATTTGTTCAAAAAAATTGAAGGCACAACTATCAGCTTTATCTGGACTTCTTCCCAAAACTTGTTTGATGAGTTTTTTCTCAATTAGCTGCATCTTTCCATTTGTAGTATAGAAATAATCAACTGCCAGTAATTCTTCTTTTAATTGTTTATCATCTGGAATTGCACCTCCGTTTTCTAACCACTTCTTAAATTTAATATACATCTCCATTCTTTTGTTGTTATTTGTAATAATGTTTCAGTCTAACATGTTTATTCCCATTTCTCTTGGAGTCCGTTAGAAAAGATAGCATTAATAATATTGAATGTGTTTATTTTTTATACTGGTATTTTTACTTTAAAATATATTCAAATCTAGGGGCTACAAAATACTTGTAGTTATTTATATTTAGCTATCAATTGAGATAAATTCATGCTGCCATTTTTCTAATTCAGATTCTTTCCATACTGTTACTCTTGGACTGATTTTAATAGGCTTTGGAATTTTATTTTCTTTTGCCCAAAGCCAAACTGTACTTTTCCCAATTCCCAATTTTTCAGCTACTTGTTGAACTCTTAAAAATCTTTCCATGACAAAGCCTTTTAACAATACTATCTACAAAAGACTTATTAATTGTTATTAATAAACAATTAAATTTATAGTTTACCTTTTGAATAACTCTAATATCATTAATGTTCAGAATACGTGTGTTATTTTATTTGATAGTAATTATTAATTGTGATAAGGAGAGATTTTGGAGAAAAAGACTTTATGTTACACAATGAAATGGTGGCGTAGGTATAAGCAAAAAAGTGTATGAAATTCAGTTACTACTCCATAATAAGGTGGTAGTCATTTTTAACTCTTAACTTTTCAATACATAGTTCTATAAATTC
>CAJXWI010000310.1 GCA_913062735.1 uncultured Arcobacter sp. | reverse complement strand
TTCCACAAGCATTTGCAAAAGAAGTCATACCTAATGCTAAAAGTGCGGAAAATAGAATTGTTTTTAACTTTTTCATTATATCTCCGTTAGTTAATTTTTGAATTATTACTACAACATATCAGCAAAAAGATTTATACTTACAAAAAGTAATCCCATAATTATTACAGAACCTTGAATCATAGGAATATCCCTTGAAATAATTGCATGAACCAAGGCATGACCAATTCCAGGAAACGCAAAGATGGATTCAACAATAACAACACCTTCGATCAAATAAATAGATTGTAAAGCAAGAAAAGAAATGATTGGAATTAATGCATTTTTTATTCCATGTCTTTTTATGATTGCCCAATTATTTAAGCCTTTATATTTTGCAAAAGAATAATAAAAAGAATGAGTGACATCGAGCATTGATTCTCTAATAAGTCTATTTGATACTGCGCTTAATCCTAATGCCAGTGTAAAGGCTGGTAAAATTAAATAGGTCCAATCTTCAAAACCAGCAGGAGGTAAAATTTTTAAATACAGACTAAATACTAACATCAGTAAAAGCCCTAATAAAAAAGGAGGTATTGCTTTAATTAAAATAGAAAAAACCATAGAAACTTTGTCAATGATTCCACCACTTTTTGCTCCTGAAAAAATTCCTAAGGGAAAAGCAATTAATAAAGTTAACACAAAAGAAAATAAGGCAAGATAAAGAGAGTAACCTAATTGTGTTTGAATTTCATGTATCACTTTTTCTCCACTAACTAAAGAATAACCTAAGTCAAAGTTCAATAATGAAAAAATTGAATCCCAATATTGTTCAAAAATGGGCCTGTTTAATCCTAACTCTAATGCAACACTTTGGGCTATTTCATTCGTCATTCCATCTGGACCATATCTTCCAGCTGCAATTCTCATGGCTTGATTTCCAGGTAATACTTGCATCATTATAAAACATATTGTATTTACAAATATTACAAGCATGAAAGCTTGCAATATTCTTGAAAAAATTATTTGTGCCATTTAATATCTGACAAAAAGTAGTTCATTTCTAAAGGATCTACTTTGAAGTTTTTAACCTTTTTATTGGATATTGCTGCAAGTTGAGACCATGTAATAGGAATAGAAGGCAGTTCTTTTTGTAAAAGTTCTGTTATTTTGTATAATAATTTTGGATTAGGCGCTTTTTTTAATTCATCTAAGTATTTAAACATCTCTTCATTTGTCCAATTCATAGCTCCCCAGTTTGCTCCACCTTTGCTATAGTCTTGAAGTAAAGTACCTAAAGGATTAGGAACTAAAGAAAAGTTTCGCGTAATTAGTCCTAAGTGTAAAGAATTATCTTGGTGTTTTCTAATAATCTCAGTATAACTTCCTATTAATACTTTAAGATCAATTCCTACTTCTTTTAGTTGTGATTGAATTGCAGTTGCAATTATTGGAAGATCAGGCCAATCAGGATAGGTATTTAGTGTAATTTCAAATTTTTTCCCATTTTTATATCTAAAGCCATCCTTTTCTAATTTCCATCCAGAATTTTCTAATAATACTTTTGATTGGCTAATATCCGTAGTTAGTGGTTTTAGATTTAAGTTATGCCAATCTTTCATCCATTTTGGAAATATTTGTGATGCCGCTAAATCTTTATTGTTTAAAATAGCTCGCGCAATTCCTTCTCTGTTTATTGCAAGACTTATAGCTTCTCTTAAAGTTACTGTATTAAAAAATTCTGAGCCAGAGTTTACTTTTAACATTCTAGTTCGTGGAATTGTAACAATAGTTGTATTCAAATTTGGATCTCTTTTTAATGATTTTAGAGATATTGGTAACATTGAATAAGCAATATGGGCTTCTTCACTTTTAATCATTAAAGATCTGGTTTCTCCTTTAGGAACTGCTAAATATGAAATATCTTTAATATTTGCTTTTCCATTCCACCAATTATCATTTCTTGTAAGCTTAATTCTTAAAGGTGGAGTAATACTTTTAACTTTGTAAGCCCCTGAACCAATAATTTTTGTTACTTTATTTCTTTCGTTAAAGGATTTTTTTGACAAAATAATAGTGGAATAGTGTGCTAAATAAGCTGGTAAAGCACTAAACTGTGAGCTTAGTTTGATCTCAATTTTATTTCCTTTTTCTTTGATACTTTTAATAGGAAGATCTCTCAGTACACTTTTATTAAGTGAATGTAATCTATTTAAATTAAAGGCTACAACCTTTGCATCCAAACTTGTGCCATCATGAAATTTAATTCCTTTTTTAATAAAAAATGTCCAAGATAATCCATCCTTAGTTACTTCCCACTTTTTAGCTAAAAATGGAATTAACTCTCCTTTTTTGTTTACCGTTGTTAATGTTTCAGCTACTTGTGTTCTTGAAAACATATAACCAGATTGAGTAGGTTCAATTCCTGATATTTCCAATGGCCCTATAATTTTAAGTTCTTTTGCATTCGCAAATATAAATGAGATACTTAGTATTAGTATGCTTCTAAAAAATAAATTTTTATTCATTTTATTCCTTTTGTAATTTATGCGACCGAGTCGCATTTGTGCAATTATAGTTTTTTATTACTTTAATGCGACTGAGTTGCACAAAAGTAATAATTGAAATTTATTAAAATAGGTAAAATATAGTTATTTTGAGTTTTGTAGTTCTTTGATGAGTTTGTTTGTATTTCTAGAAGATAAAATAATAGATAGAATAATAAGAAAAAAAGCAAAAGCAAAAGCTACTTGTATTTGTATATTTGTTATTAAAACAGTATTGTTTTTTTCTTTTGTTTGTGCAGAGCTTTTATTTTGCACAGCTTTATTTTTAAAGCCCGTTTTAGGTTCAATTTCAGCTTTTATGATTCTATGCCCTGAACCTGCATCAAGTACCACTTGATAAGGCTCACTAGGTATTTCTACTCTTAGTTCACTTGATTCAGGAAGCCTTTTTTTATAAAGTACTTTTCCATCATTAAGTGATTCTAGTATAATCAAAGCCCCTTGTGCTTTTTGACCTGTGCTAAAGGCTCCTTCAATACTAATGGTATTATCATCATTAGAAAATACATTTAACAATAAAGTATGAGCATAAATATATGGGCCAAACAGTATTGATAAAATTATTATAAGTTTACGATTCATTAGTTAATCCTTTGTATTTTTTATTCCAGAAGTATTGGGACTTTTCTCTTGTATTAGGGAGTTTATAAGAAATAATAAGAAGTATTAGTCCTAATAAAAAAAGCGTTATATCTACGCTTAAAATACTGGTCATGTTCTTTTTATATAAATCAAAAGCAGAAAAACCAGAAGAGATGAAATGAACAAAGGGAGCAATGATAAATAAAACTCCTGCTAAAAATAGAAATTCTTTAGACGCCGTATAAGAACTAAGACGATAAAAAGACCAGCTTAGTGTTGCAAGCCATGCATTAAAAAAAAGAGCTTGTTGTACAAAAATCCTATTGTTCATATCAAAAGGCAAGAGCCACTGAAGATTAAAGAGCAAAGCCGTTGCAGGCAAAACTCCTATCATTAAAGCTAAAGAAAATTTTCCAAACCCATGATAAAAAGGAATCTTTTCATCAAATACTTTTGCTTGTTTTTCCAACCAATGCATAACTCCAAAAGCAATCGCAAAACAAGAAAGCAGCATTAAAAAAGAAACAAAAACTTTTGTAAATATATCTACCCCATAAAGTAGGTGCAAAAAATACAAAGAATCAGTAAGTAGAACACTCCATGACCTATCTAGGACTCTAATGTTTTTAATAACAGATGCATCTACTGCACTTAAGATTATTTTGGGCCTGTTATAAATTCCATTCAAAAAAGGTTTATAAGGGTTATATCCTACAAACTCAACTCTTGCTGTTTTATCTTTCCAGTTGATTAGTTTTAATTCTTCTACATTTAATTGGGGATTTATTTCTTTTGCTTTTTTTAGAAGGACAGAGATACTTAGCATTTTTACGTTTATATTGGCACTCTTTACACTTTTTTCTTTTGGCATTAAAACAGGACGAACCAGAGCAAAAACATTGTTTTTTTCGCCCTTGCTTATATAACTTGCAAGTGGAGCTGCCCCTTTAAACCCCACATTCATCAAAGCTCCTGTTAAGGTAATAAGAAAAAGTGGAATACACGTAAGAATAAAAAGATTACGATGAAGTTTTGAAAAAGAAGCTTTTTGATTTTTACCATTTTTTTGAAATTTAATATAAACTAAAAGAAGAAGCCCTCCTACAATTAAAAACATGACTCCAACAGCTACAAAGCCAAAAAGAAGACGTCCATAAATTGAAAAAAATTGTCCATAATGCATTTGATTTAAAAAGAATGCAAGTTTTGAGTTCTTGCCTTCATTCTCTTGTTTTAAACCTGTATTTGGGTTATAAATCTGTTCTTCAATAAACTGATGGCTTATTCTTAAAGCAGGATCGTTTTTATACCCAGGTAATTTAATTTTTATATTATTCTTTGGAAAATTTGGATTAGAAATAACAGTATCAATAA
>CAJXWI010000309.1 GCA_913062735.1 uncultured Arcobacter sp. | reverse complement strand
TTGTCCATCGGTATCTTTTCCTGCACCTATTCCAATAGTTGGAATAGAAACTGCTTGTGATATTTTTTTAGCAGCAGGGCTTAAAACACCTTCTATTACTATGCAAAAAGCACCTGCTTTTTCAACAGCAAGAGCATCCTTAACCAATTGATCAATATCTTCTTGTGTTTTTCCTCTTACTTTATATCCACCTTCGCTTCTTACATATTGTGGCATAAGACCAATATGGGCCATTACGGCTATTGAATTTTTGCATAAATGCTCAATTATAAAAGCCCTGTCTTCTCCACCTTCTATTTTAATAGCAGCTGCTGGACATTCTTGATAAACTTTAACGGCATTATTTAAGGCTTGATCTTTATTAATATAAGAACCAAAAGGCATATCCAAAATTACAAAAGCTTTTGGCGCTCCCGTACAAACAGCATTAGTATGATAAATCATTTGATCTAATGTTGCACTTAAGGTGTCCTTTTTTCCTGCAAAACTCATATTTAAACTATCCCCAACTAAAATCATATCTGCCATTTCTTCAAATAGTTTAGCAAACAATGCATCATAAGCCGTGATTACTGTTAGTTTCTTATTTCCTTTTGCTTCTCTAATTTTATTAACATTCATTTTTTCAAAATCTGCTCTTATAATACTCATTGGACCTCTTTTGTATAAATTGTTATCATTTTATCAAAAAGATAGTTTGTTTTTCTTTATTCTCACTTATTTTTAGTATTATTTTTCTTTTAATAATTGTAGACATATTAATTATATGGTATGATAGATATTAGCCTAAATACAATATAATATTATTGAAATTTCCAAAACTATATTTTATGCACTTAAATGGCTTTATTTTAAATAACAGGACTATATTTTGAAAAAACTTGTAGGATACATTACTTCTTCGTATCCAAATAATAATTTTACCGTAGATTTGGCTTTAAGTATGAAAGAAGCAGGTGTTGATACCTTAGAATTAGGAATGCCTTTTTCTGATCCTGTTGCAGATGGACCCGTTATTGAAAAAGCTAACTTCTTAGCTCTACAAAATGGTTATGCCTTAAAAGATTTATTTGAAATAAGTGAAAAAATTGCTTCTCATATGGATACTTTATTAATGGGATATTTGAATCCTTTTTATGCCTATGGAATTAATGATTTTTTAAAAAAAGCAAATGAATTAAAACTATCTGGTTTAATTATTCCTGATCTGCCTTTTGAAGAAGCTTTACTTTATAAAAATGAAGCACGTAAAAATAAACAAGAAATCATATCTTTTGTAGCTCCTACCCATGATGAAGCGCGTATTAAAAAAGTAGTAAGTGATGCCAAAAAATTTATTTATATGGTTGCTTACACTGGAATTACAGGCTCGGGTAAAAGTGAAGATTTAAATGAAATCATCGCTTGCGTTAAAAAATACAGCGATACTCCTTTATATATTGGTTTTGGAGTAGATGAACATACGTGTAAAGAGAAAGTAAAAGGTGTTGATGGAGTGATTGTAGGTTCTGCATTTGTTAAAACCTTAATTGACGAATCCCTTAGTTTTGATGAGCGTATTAAAACAATTACTTCCTTAGCAAAAGAAATAAAAGAAAAAATCAACGAGTAGTTATGCAAACAATTGATGAACACATAGAATTTGTTGAAAACAACAAACAATGCTCTTATTTTGATAATGAAATTTCAGACATAAGATATAAGTTTATGCAATATTGCTCTGAATCTGAATATCAAGGTATGTTAGAACATGGTTGGCGACGTTTTGGAAAAATGCATTTTGTTCCAGAGTGTGGAGCGTGTACTAAGTGTATTTCTATGCGTATTGATGTAAAAAACTATGTTTTTTCTAAATCAGAAAAAAGAGTCATTAACAAAAACAAAGATACAAAAGTTTATATTCAAACACCCAGTTTAAGTATTGAACATTTGGCTTTATATGATAAATATCATGAATTTATGCACCAGAAAAAAAATTGGAATTATACACCCATTGAGCCTATGGAGTATCAACGCTCATACGTGCAAGGGAAATCTACTTATGCAAAAGAAATACTTTATTGTGTTGATGATAAATTGGTAGGTGTTGCGTTATCAGATATCTTAGGTAATGCTATTTCCTCTATATATTGTTTTTATGATCATGATTATTCTCATTTATCTTTGGGTAAATATTCAATCTTAGCACAAATTAAAATTGCAAAAGAGATGAATATAGAGTATATATATCTAGGATATTGGATAAAAGATCATTATTCAATGGGCTATAAAAAATCCTATACTCCTTTTGAAATTTTAAAAAACAGAGTACCTTTAAATCAAAAAACTATTTGGGAACCTTATGAAGTATAATACGGTTGTACTTATTGCTATTTTAATTACTGCTGTACTTGCTTTAGGCTTATCTTATGTGATAAGTAATTATTTTTTTTCTCAATACTCTTTTTATAAAATGATTCAATTGTTTTTTGCTGTACTTTTTCTTACTACATTTTATAGTCCAATAAAGTTTTTTTTGATAGAATATATGGACAGTGAAGGACCCAAAGATGAATAAACTTTTTACTACATTCGCATTTTGTATTTCTATTTTAAGTGCTGAACAAGATTCCTTAGGTGCAGATTGTTTGATTATTAAAGATGAAAACTCTATTATTTGTAAATATTCTAATGTGAGAAAGTCTTATGATCGTGATATTAAGATATTTTGGATAAATCCTAAAGAAAACATATCAAGAGAAAAAGAAGTCATTGTTCCAGCTGGTCATGGTTCTGTATATGATTTTAGATATATCCAAGCAAGAATGAAAGGTTTATGGACTTTTAAAGTTATTGATAAAGAAAAAGAATATTCAACAAGTTTTGAGATTAAGTAAAAAAATACTTAATCCCGTTTTTTTATTTACTTACTAACAGATGCTCGTATCTTTTATCCGTAAGAAGTTTTAGAAAAGCTACTAAAGCCTCTACTTTTCTTTCATTTAGTTTTTTCATTTTTAAATCTTTTTTATTTATTGTATCTTCCCATTCTGCTTTCTTCCAAGCTTTATTTGTCTCAGGATTTATGCTATTTTTTTTGTTATTAAATTTATCATAAAACAGTATTACTGTTTTTAAATCTGAAAAAACACCATTATGCATATATGGTGCAGTAATTGCTACATTTCTAAGTGTAGGTACTTTATATTTCCCTCGATGTTTCTTATCTTTTACTAAAGGATTGTTAAGTAAACCATCGTCTTTTTTACTAACACCATTCTTAGCTCTTAGTTTAGTATTCACAGGTGTTCCAATATTATGAAATTCATAATTTGAAAAAGTCTCTCTTTTTTGATCTTCTGCTTTTAGTGCATGACAGCTGCTACAATTAGTATTAGCATTTGAATAAAACAGTGAGCGACCTAAGTCCTCTAAAGGGCTTAAATCATATTTTCCTTCTAAATATCTGTCATATTTTGAATCAAAGGGTGCAAAAAAATCACTTTGTTCAAACACTTCAATTGCTTTTGTCATTTTTAAATATGCCTTGTCATCATTTTGAAAGATATCTTCTCCATATACTTTTTTGAAAATTTCAAGATAAAATAAATTTTCTTTTAAACGTACAACTGTTGCACTTTTGGAGGGCATTGCCATTTCATCTGGATTAGTAGGAGGTCCTCCTGCTTGACCTGCAAGCGTTTTTTCTCTTCCATCCCAAAATTGTCCACCAATGTATTCTTTTTTCTTTTTATCATAATGAAAAGAGGGTGAAAACATAGCATATGCAGCACTTGGAGCTTGTCTATCCCCAATTGAGCTTCCATTATCACCTAAAGAGGCCTGGGCTTTTACGCCATTGTTTCTGTCATCAACAAAACCAGCTTCAGGATTGTGGCAGGTTGCGCAAGATTGTGTTTTGTTTAGTGAAAGGTTTTTATCAAAATATAAAGCTCTTCCTAAACTTAACTCTTCTTTTTTCGTATCAATTATTTTGACTTGTGCTTTATTCTCGCAGGCTAGGAATAAAAAAGTAAGTGAAATTATGAATATTGATCTAAGTAACATTGTTTTTTCCTTTGTTTTTAAATGGAGTAAATAGTAATTTTAAAACTGAATTATAGTTTTTGGTATCGTTTAAACCAAATTTTACACTTTTAATATTTTTACTGCCTTGATGTGTATCAAATATTTTGTCCCAAATAGCCAAATAGCCACCAAAGTTTTTATTATGATATTTTGTACTGTGGTGCAGTTGATGCATAAAAGGTGAGACAAATACATTTTCAATATTTTTATAGTAAGACAGTTTTATATGGCTATGTCTTAAATTACTTCCCAAAAGTGAGAAGAAGAAAACAAATACGTTTACGCCTAAAATTGTATATATATCAATTCGTGCACCAAATAAGTAAATAAAAACTCCTGTAACTATACCAATGCTAAAAGCATATCTAAAACCAAATAATATATTTTCAAGAGGATGAACTCTATAAAATGTTATAGGAGTTAATACTTTA
>CAJXWI010000308.1 GCA_913062735.1 uncultured Arcobacter sp. | reverse complement strand
ATACAATAGTAAATTAACTACAATACCTTAAAAATAAGGAAGTTTAATGATAGCAAGAGAATGGAAAGCAACTTGTCCTAAAAAACATGAAGAAGGTTTTATTGCATATTTATATAAAACTGGAATCAAAGATACAAAAGCCTGCGATGGGTTTATGGGAGCTCAAATATTAAACAGAGACTTAGAAAATAAGGTAGAAATTACTTTAGTATCTTATTGGAAAAATATTGAGTGTATTAAAGCTTTTTCTGGAGAAAACGTAAATATTGCAAAACTTTATCCTGAAGATGAAAAGTACGAGCTAAATCCAGATAAACATGTAAATCATTATACTGTTCATGAAAACATGTGGGTTTAATAAATCCTTAATTGTACTGCAGACAAATTCTTAACGTAGATAAATAAACTGTTATTAAAAAATCCTTGTTCCCATTCCTAAAATGGGAACTAGGTTATTTAACTATTAAAATATTTACAATTTTTCTAACTCTAGGAATAACAAATAATATAGTTGGGAATGCTATTAAAAAGGCTTTCCAATAAGCACTCAACCAAAAATAAATAAAATTATCAATAAAACCAATATTAATAAAGGTAACTACTAGACTCATAAAACCAGACATAAATGTCCCCATAATAAATGCAAATAAAAGCATTTCATATTTTTTTGCTATCATTTTATCCCCTGTAATAAACATTAATTGTATATAGTAGACAATTTGTGTTCTCTACATACTAATATTATCTACCTTAATTGTATATTAACAACAATTTTTGTAGAATATATTATAATTAAAGGAATGAGCTCAATGGAAGAATTATTAGATTTAAAATTGATATCAAAACTTCGCTTGTGTATAGGAGAAGTAGAAGATATTACCGATATAAAACAAAGAAAATTACGGTATTGGGAAGAAAAAGGAATTATTTCCTCAAGTACGAGTACCTGTGGTGGTAATAAATTATTTGATTATATTAATATTAAAAAAGTATTATTAATAAAAGAGTATATAGAAGAAGGTTTTACTCTCGATGCCGCAGCTAAAAAAGCAGATATCAAACTGCTTACTTCACTTGAAGTTTTTACTGAACTGGGGCAATAATACTAAAAATATAACTTTTGTGAAAATACATTCCAAATATAAAAGGAAAACATTGAAAACAAATCATATTTTTATTTTTTGTGATAATCATGAAGAAGCTTCAAAGGAATTAATTTCCTTTGGTTTTAAAGAAGGGTCTTCTAGAGTTCATCCAAATCAAGGTACACAAAATAGAAAATTTCATTTCAATGATTTTTTTATCGAGATATTATGGGTTCATAGTTTGGATGAAATACAAAATCATACAACTTGTGAAAGTAAACTATATGAAAGAGCGAAACATAAAACAAATGCTTGTTCTTCTTTTGGTTTATGTTTAAATTATTCTAAACAAGAAGATGAATTGTTTGCAAATTGTTTTAAATATAAACCCACTTATTTACCAAAAAATATGTATATTGAAGTATTAAGAAATGAAAACTCTGCAACTTTGCCATGGACGTTTAGGTGGAAGACAAGTGTATCAATAACTAAACTTGCAGAGCCTATTAACTTCCCAAAACAAAACTTAGCTAAGGTAATCTTTGGTATTAAACAAAATACAATACAAAACAAGTATTTGGATTTATTTAAAAATGACGAAGTTCTTTTTGAAGACAGTAAAGAAGAGTTTGTAAAATTAGTTTTTACAAAACGTGATGATAAAAAAGTGCATATTTTGAAAACTTGGATTTGATAATTGAATATTAAGGATATAAATTATTTATAAAACTTCTAAGTATTAAGTACCTCATATTTTATGTAGCAATTTCATGCTATCTTAAATTTTTTATATTATATATAATTCAATACTTTTAAATACAGTACTTGATTTTATATAAAGGACTTTCTTGAATTCAAAAAATATATTCTTAGCTCTTTTAGTTGCTTTTATTTGGGGTGTAAATTTTCCTATTATTAAACTAGGTTTAGAAGAGCTTCCTCCTATTTTATTTTCTGCTTTAAGGTTTACAATTGTAGCTATTCCAGCTGTGTTTTTTATTCCTTTTCCAAAAACTTCTGTTTGGAATGTTCTTGGAATAGGGGTTGTTTTAGGTATTTTTAAATTTGCTTTATTATTTTTTGCAATGAAAGCCGATGCTTCTGCAGGCCTTGCTTCTCTTATTTTACAAGCACAAGTCTTTTTTACTATTTTTTTGAGTGTTATTATTTTTAAAGAACATATTTCGAAGAATCAATTACTGGGAATTTTTATCTCAAGTCTTGGTTTTAGTATTTTCTTTTTTAGCTCAGAGGGAAATATCACTGTTCTTGGCTTAGCTTTGATTTTATTAGCTGCGTTCTTTTGGGCTATTTCAAATATCATTATGAAAAAAATGAAAGATGTTAATCTTTTACATTTCATGGTTTGGGTTTGTTTGATTCCACCCTTACCCTTATTAGTTATTTCATACTTTACAGAAAGCAAAAATATTTTGAATATAATTCTTCAAAGCACTCAAACAACATGGTTTTCTTTGGTGTACGTAAGTTATATCTCAACGCTTTTAGCTTTTGCTCTTTGGGCGTATTTACTTAAAAATAATAAAGCTGCAGTTGTTACTCCTTTTGCTTTATTAATTCCTATTGTAGGGCTTAGTGCTTCTAATATTGTTTTAGGTGAGAGTTTATCTTCTTTAGAGTTATTGGGAGCAGGAATTATTATGTTAGGACTTCTCCTCTGTGTTTTAGGTAAGAAAATATTAAAGGTAAAAAATGAAATTTAAAATATTTGTTGATGGACAATTTGGAACAACAGGATTAAAAATACATGAAATGTTAAGTTTTCGTGAGGATTTAGAAATATTAAAAATTGATGAAAAAGATAAAAAAGACTTAAATAAAAAACAAAACTTACTAAATCAAGCAGATTTGGTATTTTTATGTTTACCCGATTTTGCATCAAAAGAATCCGTAAAACTTATTAGCAATACAAGAACAAAAGTAATAGATGCAAGCACAGCACATCGTACGCAAAAAGATTGGATTTATGGAATTGCAGAATTAAACGTAAATCAAAGAGAGAATATTAAAAAGGCCACTAGGGTTTGTGTTCCTGGTTGTCATGCCAGTGGTTTTATTATGGGTATGAATCCCTTGCTTGCAAACAATATTATTTCAAAAAAACAAAAACTCATTTGTCATTCTATTACTGGATACAGTGGTGGGGGAAAAGCTTTAATAGATATTTATGAGGCAGAAGAAAGTACATTAAAAAGTCAAAGACCATATGCTTTAAATTTAGACCATAAACATCTAGCAGAGATGAAGCATATTCTAAATCTTGAATCAGCGCCACTTTTTACGCCTAGTGTGGGGAATTTTAAACAAGGTATGTTAGTTATGTCCTATTTAATTAAAGATGATTTACTACAAGCTGTATCAAAAAAAGATATTTTAGAACTGTATAAAAACTATTATAAAAATGAAGCTTTTGTAAAAATCATTGAAGATGAGATAAATTATTTGCAAGAAGGTTTTTTAGATGCAATGAAATGCAATAATACAAACCGTATTGAATTATCTGTTTATGAAAATGAGGATTATATGGTAATAATCGCCAGATTAGACAATCTAGGAAAAGGAGCCTCTGGCGCAGCTGTGCAGAATATGAATATAATGCTTGGTTTAGATGAACACTTGGGTTTAAGCGTTTAATTGCTTACGCGCAAGTGCTTAAATAAATGAGGGGAGAGAGAAGGGTTATTTAGCCTCTTTTCCACCATGTGGATGTTTTTGTATATCCTAATAAGGAAATTGCTTCTCCCATTATTGGAAATCTAATGTCAATACTGTTTTCTTTTGCCAAAGAAAAGATTTTATCAAAGGGTTCAAACCAAGAATGCAAGGATAAATCAAAGGTACCGTTATGTATTGGGAATAAAACGTTTGCTTTTAAATCTTTGAAAGCTTGGATAGCATCTTCAGGCATCATATGAATATCTTTCCATTTTTCATTATAAGCCCCCACTTCTAAAAAGCCCATAGTAATTTCTCCATGTTTGGAAGATATTTCTTTAAAAGATGAAGAGTATCCACCATCTGCTCCAAAATAAAACCTTCCTTTTTCTGTTTTAATTAACCATGAAGACCATAACGTTTTATCTCGGTCACTTAGTGTTCTTCCTGAAAAATGTTGAGCTGGGGTACAGGCAAATTCAATGTCTTCTTTAATTTTACTTTCCCACCAATTAAGTTCGACAATTTTATTCTTTGAAACGCCAAAGTTTTCCAGATGTTTTCCTACTCCTAAGCTTGTATAAAATGTTCCTACTTTATCTTTTAGTGCTTTTCCGGGTTTAAAATGCACGCCATTGCTCGCGGCAATCTTGATAGTTTCACCCGTTTGGGGATTACGCCCATCACGTGCAGCTCTAGGCCGCACGTCAAAAGCACCAAACCCGATAAAACTGACTCGA
>CAJXWI010000307.1 GCA_913062735.1 uncultured Arcobacter sp. | reverse complement strand
CATAGGGATAAACTGTAATTATTAGATCTTGATCTAACTCACAATCCTCTTTAAGGTTCAAGTACAATGCATCTTCTGATTTATCTTCACTAATCAAATCAAGTTCTACCTCATAATTAAGTTCTTCCATTAATTTTTTAATTTTTTCTAAATAATCTAACACCATTTTATTCCCTTCCCTTCATTGACTTATAAAGAAGTAGGACTTGCCCTTTAGCACTAGGTGTTTTGTACAGTTGTTTTGGATCTACACCCATAGCACCAAGATAAAGTTCAACGTTAGCTCTAATAACATCATCAACAACTTTATCTTTTGCCAGTTTAACAACTTTTTCCATAACTACTTGTATATGTTCAAGAGTTCT
Organism: uncultured Arcobacter sp.; assembly: GCA_913062735.1. The sequence goes on along the minus strand of CAJXWI010000307.1, from coordinate 4,136 downwards.
GTCTCTTTTTGCAACACTTGACTTACTCGTATCGTATACTTTACTTTTCCCTTTCCCTTTAGCTTCTTTTCTTGCAGCTCTATCTCGTCCTTTTTGCTTTGCTGTTCTCACCAATGTGGCACCAACTTCTGCACCTGCGGCACTTGCATTAACAACAGCTCCACCAATAGCTCCCGCTCCGGTTAAAATAGCGATATTCCCAGCAATTTTTGCAATATTTGCAACTACTGAAATACCTAATCTCTTTATTCGTTTCTTATTAATATATTCTAACTCATAAGCAAGAGACAGTTCTGCGACATCTGCCCTTGTTTTTCCTTTGACTTTTTTAGTTTTGAGGAGTTCCTCAATTTCACCTTCTATACGTGTTTTTCGCTCTTGTAGTTTACCGTCCTCGTCTTCACCATCATCTATTCTTTTTTGATCTAACACAAGAACATATTTTTTATTTGAAACTTTAGCATCTATTGAATCAAACTCTTTTATGATTTCTTTAGTGTCTTTTTCCTTTGAAGTACCAAGAAGTTTTTTAATCTTAGGTTTAAGCAAATCTTTACTCATAGTAATGCTGAAAAATTGAAGGAGATTACGAAAAAGTTGCACAGCAGAAGAGGCAATTGCTAAGGCAGGTATTGCAGCTACTAAAGCAGAAGGTGCTTTATTAACTATGTCCATAATAGCGGCAGTACTTTCAATAGCAGCTTTAGCTAATTCTATTGTACTCACTGCCAATTCACCTGCTTTGATTTCTGAAGGTTTAAGAAGCATTTTAACTGTCTTAATAGCGTGAACAATAGCAGCCACTGAAGATACGGGAAGTCCAACCCAACTATTAGCAGTAGTGATTGACGTTCCTCCATCAATTTCACTACTTGCAGCTACCACTTCAGTAATTGCACCTGCCAATCCATCAGCCACACTTGCGGCATTACCTTCATCTTTAATTTGATCAATAAATACATCGATATTTGAAATTGAAGCAAAACTATTTGCTAATACATTAATAGGATGTTTATGCTCACCTTTTTTTGCAGGAGTTGTAGCCGTAGTTGCAGAAGAGGATGTAGTTGCAGTCGCAAGGGCTTGTGATGCACTTCCTCCACTAGAAGTAGAAGGTGTCGGGGATGATTTTTGGGGTGTAGCAGTAGTCTGAACTGGCATTAGGATTCCTTTTGGAAATTGTAAGAATTTTTATTATCTAAGTAATATTTATGTGTACAAAAATTTGAAAATGACACTATATCACTTTTATTCAACGTAAATTTTCTTTTATGCATTTAAATTAACTTTCCTTCTTTATGTTTCTCACGTCGTATTCCTATAATTACATCTTTTTCATTAATAGCGTAAGTATTATTACTAATTGCCATTAACGAAGCATAACGAATTACATTCATAATTGTAGCTGCTGAAATTTCGTGTTCGATTGCTATTTCTTCTAAATCAACTTGAATAAGATCAGCTTTTTTTGAAAATCCTTTTCTCCATAAACTCAAACGCTCTTCTTTTTCAGGAAGAGGAAAATAAATAATAGATTGAAAACGTCTTAAATATGCATCATCAAAGTTATCCTTTAAATTACTTGCTAGAATTATCATTTTGGGATACTCTTCTATTCTTTGTAGAAGATATGATGTTCCTTGGTTCGCATATCTATCATTTGAGCTGGTAACGCTTGTTCTTTTACCAAAGAGTGAATCAGCCTCATCAAAAAACAGTATCCAATCTTCTTCTTCAGCCTTTTTAAATACTTTTTCCAAATTTTTTTCTGTTTCACCAATATATTTTGAAACCAATGATGAAAGGTCAACTCGGTAGACGTCTTTTTGCATCTTTTTACCCAGAAGTGTTGCAGTCAGAGTTTTTCCAGTTCCTGGTGGTCCATAAAAAAGAACCTTATATCCTCTTTTAATACTTTTACTCATTTCCCAATCATTTAGTAAGGTGTGTTGATGCATTAACCAAATATCAAGTTCTTTTAAATGATTTTGAGTGAAGTCATTGAAGATAAGGTCAGACCAAGATAAATTACTTGTAAGAATTTTTGCTGGGAATTCTGTGCCATAATGAATATCATTAACTTCTAAGTCAAGCAATTCATATAACTTGGTCCTTGTAAGAGTAAGTTTATTAAAAAGAAGAGATTCCCCCTCTGATCCTGGTTCTAAAGAAATTATATTCTCTTGTATTAACTTAGAATCATTTTCAAAGTGTTTAAGATAAAAAAGCTTTTGAGCCGTATCATCTCCTGCAAATATAAAAAGAACTGTTTGAACAGAAGGTGAAAAAGATTTATTCTTAGATTCAACTCCTCCAAATTCAGTAAAGGGAATGTCATATGTTAAGTTTTTACTGAAAAATTGATCTAAAACAGTTGGCGCTATTTCTGCACTTAATGCTACAAGTATGATGAGTCTTTCTTCAATACTGAGTTTAAATTCACGAATAAAATCTATATATTTATTCGTTGAAAAAGATAGATTACTTAATTCTAGATGTATTGGCTCATTGAGTTTATTAAAGTGATGGTTAATACGTTTGGTTATTAAATGTTTTAAATATTCAAATTCTTGAGCAATAAAGCCATTATTACTTAGAGCAATTTGGGGGTCAACGATTTGACTATCCTCGAGTAGCTCTTTAAGCATTATTTTTCTTCCAGCTTTCTTTGAACACGATGAGTTACTTTAGTTTCTGAAAGTTTTTCATCTTCTTGTATTTTAATTTTACCAACAGTAAACATTACTGATGGCATATATTTTATGCCCAATAGATTCCAGGTATGGTTTTGTTCAGATAAGGAAGTAGTTGCTAGTTTAAATACCAGCTTATCTACAAATTTTTTATACTTTTTAAGGTTTGAAGTATTTTCAGCAGTAAAGGTATCTTTTTGTTGAAAAAATTCAATGATTTTTGTAATATAATTTAATTCACTAGCATAATCGTTTGGAAAATTTGCAATAAAAATAATAGATAGATTTAAAGATATACCAGGTGTTTGGGAATAAACTTTATTTCCTTCAACTCTCTTTTGGATGACGGGATTTCTCATCGATGATTCTTCATCTATATTAACTAGAGACAGAGCAATAGTATTATCTGGTATAGATAAGCCTCCATTTACACCTGATGGTTTAGCTAATATAACAGATTTTCCTCCCGATACAAATTCATTTTGAGAATCAATATACTCGGAAACTTCTCTGGTTATTATATTTAATATATCACCAATCAAACGATACTCCTGTATTTTTTAATAAATATTCAAGTAAATATTGAGTCTACTTAATTGAATATTTGATATAACTTAATAATTTTATTCAATAAAAAGAGAAAAGAATTCCTCTTTTTATTGTGTCTATTTATTCTTATGCTAAAGCTTTTGCTAACATCATTCCATTTAGTCCAAAAGACAGTAATAAAAACAATGCAAACATTACTTGATTGGCTCTAGTTGCAAGGATTGGATGATTGTTTTTTCGTAAAACATCTGAAGCCATAGAACCAATTGTAGCAAAGGCAACCCCTGCAAAAGTAGTAATTTGGAGTGAATCGGCCAGAGTAAACTGAGTGGTGTATGGTAATTTTGCAGATAATCCATACACACTTCCCACTGCAGAGAATAAAGCACCTACTACAAGTGTAATTCTTGGTTGTTGAGGAATCTCCGCAACTGCTCTTGGAATACTTGTAATTACAAATACCACAAGTAATAGTGCTGTTGCTACAAAGAAACCAATAAACGTAGTTGAAAACAGTCTCCAACCATGACGTTTAAGCTCAATATCAACAGTCAGACGACTAAAATCTTGCTTTACATTAGACGTAGCAGATGGATCACCAAAAGCAGTGTTATAACTGTTTATTGAACTGCTCATCGTAAAGTTTTGTAATTCCCAACCATCAGGTATAGCTTTTGGATCAATTTTACTTGCTTTTAAATCAGGTGTAAACACTAAATCTTTTGCAGAGGAATCAATATCTTCCATTACAATTGAAAACTTCTGAACATCAAAAGGGAAACTTGCCACATCCCATTCTTGATTTACAGTTGCTTTTATTTTTGCAGTATCCCAATTGATACCATTTACAACTTCTTCATTAGCAGATTGTCTAACAAATGATTTTGCATTCAT
>CAJXWI010000306.1 GCA_913062735.1 uncultured Arcobacter sp. | reverse complement strand
ATTTAGAAGAACAAGGCATCAAAAATATTTTTATTGATTTTCATGCAGAAGCTACGAGTGAAAAACGTGTAATGATGATGATGTTTGAAGGAAGAGTTTCAGGAATTTGTGGAACACATACCCATGTAAGTACGGATGATTTACAAATTGTACGTGGTACTACGTATTTAAGTGATATTGGTTTAACGGGATGTAGAGATAATGTTATTGGTATGGATAAAAAGGTTCCTATTCAAAAAGCAACTACGGGATTAGGGGGACATTTTCAAGTACCTACTTCATGCAAGCCAATTTTACAAATGTTAGTAATGGATTATGAAAATGGAAAAAGCATTGATGCTTTTAAAATTAAATACTTAGGCAATAAAAATGAAACAATCATCACTAAAGCCATGCTTGAATAAAATAGAAAACTCTTATGAGCTTTTTTTATTTTTAAAAAAACAAAATCTTTTAGAAGGAGCCTCATTATATTGGTGGCCTTCTAAAAATGATTTTGATGTTTTAACTGGTGCTATTTTAACCCAAAATACAAAATGGGAGAATGCAGAAAAATCACTTAAAAACCTCTCCTCTTTAAATTATGATAGTTTAGAAACACTTGCTAACGCAGATTTAGAAACTCTTATTATTGCCATTACTCCAAGTGGTTTTAAAAATCAAAAATCCATACGTATAAAAAAATTGTGTTTAAATATTATTGAAAATTTTGCAAGCTTTGAAAATTTTCAAAAAGAAGCCAGCAGAGCTTGGTTATTAGAACAAAAAGGAATAGGTCCTGAAACTGCTGATGCTGTTATGTGTTATTGTTTACACAGGGATGAAATGGTAGTAGATGCTTATGCCAATAGATTGTTGAAAAAATTTGATTATGATTTTGATTCTTATGAGGATTTAAAATATTGGCTAGAATATGGAATTAATGAAAATTTTGATAAAATATCCAAAATTTACCCCCATGAAATTGATTTAAATACGGTGTATTGTAGATTTCATGGAAAAATTGTTGAGTATATGAAAAAAAATAAGTAAAAAGGTATTTCTTTGATAATAATTCCTCAAACTAAAGGTGGCGTTGGAAAATCTACAGTAGCTATGCAAATAGTAGCTCCTTATTTATATAAAAAACATGGTAAAAAAATTACCTATATTGAAATCGATGATGAAAACAACGATTCAAATTCTTTTACACGAACGAATATTGTAAATAAAAGAATGTTAGGGACTAATCGTATTACTGAACTTGATGAACTTATTTTAATGGATGATAATCATCAAGTAATAGTAGATGTTGGTGGAAATAAAACATCTTCTTTGGTACTTGAAGAAATCAAAAAAGTAGGTTCTTTTGGTAATATTAAGTGGATTATTCCTTTAGGGGATGGTGAGCTTGACGGTAAAAATGCCATTGCTACTATGAAGAAAATTAGAAAAATCGAAGACAATTCAGAAAAAAATACTATTTTTGCTCTAAACAGAGCAATTTCAATGGAAGCAGATTATATTGAAGAACAATTTATAAACTTTTTTGGACACAAATATTTAGATTCAAAATCTGTTATTTGTGATTTTGTAAAAAATCCTAATTATTTTGCAGTGCAAAATGATAAAGTAATTACTATGAGTAGGTATTTAGGTTCAACAGTATGGGAGATGGCTTACAATAACACTGATTTTGCAAAAAAAGCAGTCGAAGCAAAAGAACTGGGCGATATTGAAATGGCAAGAAAGTACCTGTTTTTTAGACGTATTCAAACTGAATCAAAAGATTATGTTTTAAATGTACTTAATCCTATTTTTTGTGAATTAGACAGATGGATTGAAATTAAAAAATGAGTGAAATGAGTTTTAAGCAGGCAAAAGAAATTGTCCAGCATTTAGAATTATCAGAGATTTCATTAAAAAAGACATTAACCTATGTTCATAAATCTACAAACAATTTAAATATCTCTATTTCTAAGCAACAAGAATTATTAGATGCAGTTCCAAAAGCTGAAAAAAAAGTAAATAATTTAAAACTTATTGTAGTTTTAAATTTGGGTTTTATTTTGGGGCTAATTGCAGGTAAATTCTTATTCTAAAACATAAAAATAATATTAAAATATATTCAAGGACTACAAATGGGTAAACAAGAAAAAATCGTATCAATGTTTGATGATATTGCAAAAACTTATGACATAACGAATCGTGTATTAAGTATGGGAATTGATAAAACATGGCGACATAAAGCTTGTAATTTGGCATATTCTTTTTACGATAAAGATGATATTCCAAAGATTATTGATGTTGCTTGTGGTACAGGTGATATGATTGTTGAGTGGAAAAAAACGGCATCAAAAAATGGAATTTCATTAAATGATATTGTAGGAATTGACCCAAGCGTTGGCATGATGGATGTTGCGAAAGACAAACTTCCAGAAGTAGAGTTCATTGAATCAGGTGCTGCTTCTATGCCACTAGAAAAAGAAAGTGCAGATATAGTCTCAATTTCTTATGGTATTAGAAACGTGGTACAAAGACAAGAAGCGTTTGTAGAATTTGCAAGAGTACTTAAAAAAGATGGTTTAGTAGTTATTTTGGAATTTACAAAAAACGAAAAAAGAAATCCACTTGATTATTTAACTGATTTTTACATGAATAAGATTCTTCCAATATTAGGTGGCCTTATTTCTAAGAATAAAGAAGCCTATACTTATTTACCAAATTCAATTGATGAGTTTTTAACCCAAGATAATTTATCAAGAGAGTTAAAAGAAGCAGGGTTGGAGCCTATTTATGTAAAAGGGTTTTCGATGAATATATCAACCCTCTTCATCGCAAGAAAGGTGTAATCTTACAGCTTCTTTTAGCAAATTTCTGCGTTGAAAAAACATTTTTGTTCTCTCACGCACTTTGTGTGCGCTCCTTCTCAAAAATATTTTTTCGCCTTGAACTTTACTAAAACTATCTATAATATTACACCTTCTTTTTAGATAATAAATACAAAACAAATAACAATCGCCCAGAAGGAAATTTATGAACGCTCTTACGGTCTCTACTTTAAACAATCAAATCAAAGCTTTGTTGGAAACTACTTTTATGGGTGCTTTTGTGGAAGGTGAGATTTCTAATTTAACTTATCATGCTTCGGGGCATATTTATTTCTCAATTAAAGATGATACTTCCTCAATTTCTTGTGTAATGTTTAAAGGAAATGCAAGATCTTTGAAATTTCAACTTGAAGTTGGAATGAAAATTTTAGTTTCTGGAAGTATTACTGTGTATACGCCAAGAGGTTCGTATCAATTAATGTGTAATAAAATTGAGCCAGCAGGTCAAGGTGCTTTATCTCTTGCATACGAGCAGTTAAAAAACAAGTTAAAAGACAAAGGTTATTTTGACGAAACGAGAAAAAAATCTTTACCTAAATATCCTAAAAAAATTGCCTTAGTTACATCTGCTACAGGTGCTGCTATTGAAGATATGAAAAAAGTTGCCTTGCATCGATGGCCTTTAGTAGAACTTATTTTAATTGCTACTTTGGTACAAGGAGATAAAGCGGCACAAGATATTGCACATTCTTTAAGCATTGCAGATAAATTAGCTTGTGATTTAATTATTGTAGGAAGGGGAGGGGGAAGTTTGGAAGACTTGTGGGCTTTTAATGAAGAAATTGTAGCAGATGCTATCTATGCTTGTGAAACTGTTGTTATTTCAGCTGTTGGACATGAGATTGATTATTTAATCAGTGATTTTGTTTCTGATTTAAGAGCGGCTACTCCATCAAATGCTATTGAAATTGCCTTGCCTGATATTAATGAACATAGAATGTATCTTGATAGTTTAAATAATGAACTTAGTACTAAATATGGGCATATCCTTAGTAAAAAAGAAGAACAAATTAAAAGTTATAGACATTTATATGAGCAAAACTCTATTGAAAACAAGTTTACTTTTGTTCAAAATGAAATAAATTTAATGAAAGAAAATCTCTCTTTTCACTTCAATCAAATTCTTTCGCACAAAGAATTAATAATGAACAATACCTTAAGTAATTTTGAATTAAATCATCCAAGTAAAAAAATCAAAAAAGGTTTTGCACAAGTAATAAAAGATGAGAAAATAAGCTCCTTGGAATCTTTAAAAACAGATGATGAGTTTTATTTACAGACTTCTAGCACACAAGCATTGTGTAAAATCATAAATATGAAGAACATTTAAGATAATAAAGGATAAAATAATTAAAATAGATTTTAATTATAGGATTTTATCATGGAACAAGAAGAACATTTAAACTGGGAAAATACAAGCGAGTATATGACATTTGTTTTGGGCTCTATGAAGTATGCTATTGAGTTGCCAAAGATTAGAGAAATTCTTACTTATCCAGAAAATATTACTGTATTGCCTAATACAACAGGATGGGTTAAGGGCTTAATTAATTTACGGGGTGAAGTTGTACCTATCTTAGATTTAAGAATTCGATTTTCAACAGGTGAAGTTGAATACAGCGAAAATACAGCAGTAATT
>CAJXWI010000305.1 GCA_913062735.1 uncultured Arcobacter sp. | reverse complement strand
GATTATATTATTAAACCAATCGATGTAAGAAAACTACTGGGAGTGTTAAATTCTCTTGGAAAAGTAATTCATAATGCAATTTTGGTAAAAAAACAAAATAAAGAATTAGTAAATTATAAAAATGCAATTGATTTAAACAGTATTGTAATAAAAACCGATACTTCTCTAAATATTACTTATGTGAATGATTTATTCTGCCGTACAACATCTTTTTCTAACAGTGAATTACTTGGTCGAAATTTTTCCTCTTTAAAACACAGTGATGTTTCTTCTTCTATCTTTAAAGAAATATACAGCAATATGCTTGAAAATAAAACCTGGAATGGCTGTATAAAATATATTACAAAAGAGAACAATACCCCTTATATCGCTGAAACATTTGTTATGAGTACACTTAGTGATGAAGGTGTAATTACTGGTGCTATTTGCATTCAAAATGATATTACAGACGACTTAAGTAAAAAAAGAAATACGCAAATAGCATTAATGAAAGATAAGGGTGATATCTTTATTAAATCTAAAGAAGTAAGCGCCGAATCAAATATTTTAGTTAATGATTTAAGCTTGCAAATTAATAAGCTAGAAGAAGAACTTCATACTATAAAACTTGAAAAAGATAAATTTATGTATGGTTTCGCAAAAGCAAAAAATGATTTAAAGATTACAAAAAAGGAATTATTGAATTTTAAAAATAATCCTGAACTTTTAGAAACTCAGTCCAGTTCAACTCTAAAAACGAATAAAGAAAATTCAGATTTTAGAATTGAAGTTAAAAAGATGGCAGAAAAGCTTGAAGAATTAGAAATAAATAAAAAAAGAGCCTTAAACCAGCAAAAAATTAATTATGAAGTTGAAATCGATGATCTGACTAGTGAACTAGAAGATTATAAAATGAAAATTGATAGTTTAGGAAATATTGAAATTATTAACCAAAAAATTCAATATTGGAAACAAAAAGCAAAAACAGAAGCAAGACGTGCAGAAGAAATTGAGCGAAAAGTTGTGCAAACAGGAGATGAATCTTTTTTAAAGAAAATTTTTTCTAATTAGAAAAAATCAAAAGCGAAATATTTAACTTCGCTTTTAATTTTAATCTCTAATCGTGATTTTGATTATTTTTTGTGTTTTTAGAGGTACACTGCTATTGGCAGGAACATTCTCTAATTTTGTTACATTTTTCATTCCTTTGATTACATATCCAAAAATAGTATGTTTACCATTTAACCAATATGTAGGAACAGTAGTAATAAAAAATTGTGACCCATTTGTATTTGGTCCAGCATTTGCCATTGCTAAGATTCCTGCTTTGTCAAATACTGCATTGGGTGCAAATTCATCTTTAAAATCTTTATTCCAAATTGATTTTCCACCACGTCCAGTTCCTGTTGGATCTCCACCTTGAATCATGAATTTTTTGATGATTCTATGGAAAATAATACCATCATAATAACCATTTTTAGAGTGAGTAATAAAATTCTCAACTGCTAAAGGCGCAAGATCAGCTCTTAGTTCAATTTCAATGGTTCCTTGAGTCGTTTCCATGACAGCCACTGGATTTGTAGCAAAAAGTAACATGGTTGTAGATATTAGTAACAAAATTTTTTTCATATTTTACCTTTGTATTTTTAGCTAAGAGTATATAATTAATATTTTTAATACATTATTAAATGAATAATATAAAAACAAACAATATTGGTTTATTAGATTTACTCTTAGTCTGTGGCTGATACAAATTTATTTTTATAAAAATTAATTAAACCATATACATTCTTAAGTAAAATAAAAACCCTTGTATTTAATTGAATATTGAACTATTCAGTTTTATGTATGATATTTTACTTCGTTTTGTCTAAGCAAAATATAGATAAAATACAAAAATAATAAGAAAACAAGATAAGAAGGAAAATGGCAATGACATTTGAGATGCTTTATAGTAAAATTCACAGAGCAACAGTAAGTGATGCAAATTTGAATTATATAGGCTCTATTACAATTGATGAAGATTTAATGAATGCATCAAAACTAAGAGTAGGGCAAAAAGTGGAAATTGTTAATGTTAATAATGGAGAGCGATTTGCTACTTACGTTATTAAAGGAAAAGCAGGTTCAAAAGATATGTGCTTAAATGGTGCTGCTGCTAGAAAAGTAGAAATCGGTGATAAAATTATTGTTATTGCGTATGCTTCATATACACAAGAAGAACTAGAAAATTACCAACCCACGGTTGTAATTGTTGATGATAAGAATGAAATAGAATTAATTACAAATGAACTAATAGGATCAAATGATGTTTGAGGGAATAGACTTAAGTAAAATCAATCTTAATGAGATGATGGGCCAAATGAACGAAATGGCTGAAAAAGCAAAAGATGCGAATAGCAAACAAATCTTCACCGCAAAAGCAGGTGCTGGAATGATCAGTATTTCTATTAATGGAAACTCAGAAGTAATTGATTTACAAATTGATGATTCTTTATTAGAAGACAAAGATTCTTTAAATATATTATTAATTTCTGCTATGAATGAAGTGATTAAACAAGCACAAAACAATCAAAAAAACATGGCAATGAATATGATGGGTAATTTAGGAAGTATGGGAAAATAAAGAGTGAAAGAATTATTAAAAACGTTTGAAAACTATTTAGAAGATAATCTTCCTCTTTCTAAAAGTTTTCATCCTCATTTTGAAACAGCTCTTGGTGAAATGTTGTTAGCAGGCGGGAAACGATTTCGTCCTATGTTACTGTTATGTGTGGTTAATTCTAAAAATACATTACTTGTAAAAAGTTCATTAAATGTAGCGCTTGGACTTGAAATGCTGCATACTTATTCCTTAATTCATGATGATTTGCCTGTAATGGATAATGCAGATTTAAGAAGAGGTTTTGAAACATTACACAAAAAATATGATGATGTTACGGCTGTTTTAGTTGGAGATGCATTAAATACAGAAGCTTTTAAATTAATAGCTGATTCTGCTTTAAGTGCAGATGTTAGAATTGATTTAGTATCTACTTTAGCTAATGATGGTGGAATTAATGGAATGATTATTGGTCAAGCCATTGATTGTTATTTTGAAAATAAAGTATTAAGCTTAGAGCAATTAGAATTTTTGCATCAACATAAAACTGCAAAACTTATTGCTTCTTCTTTAAAAATGGGTGCTATTATTGCAAACTATTCTAAAGAAATACAAAATACTTTATATAATTTTGGTTTGGATATTGGATTATTATTTCAAATACAAGATGATATTATTGATGAAACACAAAGTAGTGAAGAAGCTGGAAAAACAACACAAAATGATGCTTGCAAAAATTCATTTGTAAATTTGTTGGGTTTAGAGGATTCTATAAGTGCTGCAAATGCCTTAGCTAAAACATGTGAAGATACACTAGGATCTTTAGATTTAAGTTTACAAAATACCCTAGAAAGCTTATTAGAAGACTATTTATACAGACACCGTAACTTTACAAAAAACTCTTAGTCACTTATACTCAAACTACTTGACAAAACAACAAAAATTATATACAATTTAGCACTCAAAAAAATAGAGTGCTAATTATTAAATTACATAAACTTATAGGAGACATATAATGAATTTTAGACCCTTAGGAAAAAGAGTTCTAGTTTTAAGAACAGAGGCCCAAAGTACAACTGCAAGTGGAATTATCTTAGTTGATTCAGCTAAAGAAAAACCTCAAACAGCTGTAGTAAAAGCTATTGGAAAAGATGTTGAAGATTTAAAAATTGATGATACAATTATTTTTGAACAATTTAGAGGAACTGAGTTTACACTTGATGGTGTTGATTATTTAGTATTAGATATTGAAAATATTATAGGAGTTATGTAAGATGGCAAAAGAAGTATTATTTAGTGATGAAGCACGAAACAAATTATTTTCTGGTGTTGAGAAATTAGCAGATGCTGTTAAAGTAACAATGGGACCACGTGGGCGAAATGTATTATTACAAAAGTCTTTTGGCGCACCTACAATTACTAAAGATGGTGTGTCTGTTGCACGTGAAATTGAACTTTCAGATACGCTAGAAAATATGGGTGCACAACTTGTAAAAGAAGTTGCATCTAAAACTGCTGATGAAGCAGGTGATGGAACTACAACTGCAACTATTTTAGCTTACAGTGTATTTAAAGAAGGTCTAAGAAACGTAACAGCTGGAGCTAATCCTATTACTTTAAAAAGAGGAATGGACAAAGCTACTGAAGAAATTTTGGTTAATTTAAAAGCGGCTTCTAAAAAAGTTGCGAATAAAACTGAAATTGAACAAGTTGCTACTATTTCTGCTAATTCTGATACTGCTATTGGTTCTATGATTGCTGAAGCTATGGATAAAGTTGGAAATGACGGTGTTATTACTGTTGAAGAAGCTAAAGGTATTTCTGATGAACTAGATGTTGTTGAAGGTATGCAATTTGATAGAGGATATTTATCTCCATATTTTGTAACAAATACTGAAAAAATGACTGTTGAAATGGAAAATCCATTTATTT
>CAJXWI010000304.1 GCA_913062735.1 uncultured Arcobacter sp. | reverse complement strand
AATTAAAGACAATGCCGGTGGCATTGATAAGAATATCATTAATAGAATATTTGAACCGTATTTCACAACAAAAAAAGAACATCAAGGTGTAGGTATTGGCTTGTATATGGTAGAAGAGATTATAGAAAAAGAATTAAATGGACATATTTGGGTGAAAAATGTAGAATACGAATACGAAAATAAGATTTTAAAAGGTGCCTCTTTTAGCATTCGTTTAACACTACAAATTAAAAAAGAAAGTACCTTGTAATTAAAAGATAAGAAAAAATCCTTCATTTTTATTAAATACTACTCTACTTCATTAAAAAACTAAAGCGAACAAATTTATCCAAACAATAAACAACTACCTAAATATGGCTATTGGATACTTCAAGAAACATAATATCTTTTATAATTATAAGCGTATTTTTTGATAATTTAAGAGTTATGAAATTATTCCTTCAATATTAAATTAATTTTATCTTATTTATGTATAATTAGATTAATAATTAAATAAGTTATTAAGATTTTAGTGTACTGTTAGGATAAAATGAAACAAAACTTCACCGCACGACTTATTATTCTGTCTATTTTTTTTATTATCGTCTCTGTTTTTTTATTAACTGTTTATAATATATATTTTCTTAATGAATATAAAAACATACGCATCCAAGAAGAATCGGAAGTATTTATTAGTAAACAGAAAAAAATCATTGAAACAAAAGTACGATATGTAGCAAATACATTTAAGTTGAAAGCCTTAGAAGTTGAAGACGTATTAAAAAAACGTATTAAAGTAAAAATTGACAATGCTGTTATTTTAAGTAATGCAATGATAAAAAAATATAAAAATACATTAAATAAAAAAGAGTTGAATCATTTGATTCATTCTATGCTTACAAATATGAGATATGAAAATAAAAATGAATATATTTTTATTACAGATTTGGAAACGGGAAGAGTTCTTGGGCATCCCGATAAAAATATTTTGGGTAAACATGTGAGAGAATTGTTTGTTATGAAAGGTCATAGCATTTTTAATAGAGATGGCGTTTATGAAAAAATTTATTTTACAAAACTAAATGCTGGTAAGAAAAAATATGAAAAACTATTGTATACAAGAGAAATCAAAGAACTTAATTGGATTATTGGTACGGGAATTTATTTAGATGAGTTAAAAAAAGAAATTCAAGAACAAACAATCAAATCCTTTGAAGCCTTAAAGTATGATAACAATCATTATTTATTTTTATTTAAACTGTATTCAAAGAATCAAGGTGAGTATTATGGAGAAGTTATTATTAATCAAGGGAATGCATCATATAACGGCAAAAAGTTAAAACTTAATACTACAAGTGTGAGTACAAATACATACAGAAAAAGTTATTTAAAACTTTTAAAAGAAAACAATGAGGGGTTTATTTCTTATTCCTTTTCAAAAAGTAATAGTAAAAAAGAGAATAAAAAAATGTCTTTTCTTTATTTAGTAAAAGATTGGAATTGGGTTATAGGTTCTGGTTTTTATTTCGATGATTTGCAAAAAGAAATTGACGAAATCCATGATAATGTAAATACGCAAATAGAAAATTATATTTACCTTGGCATATACATTTCTATTTTCTTGTCTTTGTTAACTTCTTTTGCTTTTTATTTAAGCTCAAGAAAAACAAAATTAACAATTGATCAATATGCTAAAGATATCAAAATGAGTAATGACAAATTAAAAAAACAAAAAAATGTATTTAAAACATTATACGAAAAATCCTCTGATGGCATTGCCTTATTAGACAAAGAGGGCACAATTACAGATTGTAATTATGCCATTTTAAAAATGATGAAGTACCAGAATAAAAAAGAGTTTATTGGATTAAGTACCTATGATATTTCTGCTTCACCAGAAGTTGAAAATGACAGTCCTTCCATTAATTGGAATCAAATAATTGCACAATGCAGTGTTCAAAAATCAAGTAATTTTGAATGCATATTTGTAAAAAAAGACGGAGAAAAAGTATGGTGTGATATTGCCATTACTGAAATAGAATTAGATGATAAAACAGTATTTCATTCCGTAATACGTAATATTTCAAGAAAAAAATCCTTAGAGCTTGAAACGCAAAAACAACAAATCGTATTGGCGCAGCAGACAAAAAAATCTGCCTTGGGGGATATGATTGGTAATATTGCTCATCAATGGAGACAACCTTTAAATAATGTTTCTTTAACTATTCAGTATTTAAGAGACAATTGTATTAATTTAAATGAGAAAGAAATACGTAAAGATGTAGATTCCTGCATGATTCAATTAAAATACATGTCTAAAACAATAGATGATTTTACAAATTTTATCAACCCACGAAAACAAAAAGAAGAATTTAATTTACAAGATACTTTTCTTAAGGTTTTTACTATTATAAGTGCACAGTTTGATGATAAAAATATAAAAATAAAAGAAGAAATTGATTTTATAAAGCTGGTTTCTGTTGAAAATGAGCTGATGCAAGTTATTATTAATATTTTAAATAATGCCAAAGATGCGCTGAAGGATTCGTCTTTAGAACGATTTATATTTATTAAGGTTTATAAAAAAGGCAAGTTCGTTGTAATTAAAATAAAAGACAATGCGGGTGGCATTGATAATAAAATTATAAACAGGATATTTGAACCTTACTTTACAACAAAAAAAGAAAATGAAGGCGTAGGCATTGGCTTATATATGGTGGAAGAAATTATTGAAAAAGAGTTGAGTGGAACTATTGGGGTTAAAAATGTAGAATACGAATATGAAAATAAGATTTTTAGAGGTGCTTTGTTTACTATTAGTTTTAAGATATAAAAATTAAAATTGAATATTATTTCTCAAAAAAAATATAATTTTTATTGATTATTTTGTTAAATTCTAATGCTTATCAAATGGCATTTAAGCTATTATCTCATATGCAAAAAATCACTAATACTCAAGAGTTAAAAAGAAATTTTTTAGAAGTTTGGAAAGAGTGTTCAAATGAAGACCGAGATGCACTTGTAAGCTTTGAAAAAAAAGAATACTTTAAAATAAAACTAGATGCTTATTTAAGTGAAGTATTTACTTATGAAAAGGTTTTATTAGCGTATCACTCTTATGCCTCAATTGCATATGTAACAGCTGAATTAAAAGTAAACTCAAAGGTATTTTTAGATTTCAATAAAGAGAAATTTATGATTTTATCGTATAAAAAAAACTCAAATCCTGATACGTGTTCTATTGTATATTCTAATATTCCTTCTTTATGTCAATATCCATTTTTTCCAGTGCCTGTTATGAATATAATTGATTGTATTGAAAGCAATAATGCTGTTAATAAACTGCTTGAATATTACGATAAACACGCAAAATAAACTAAGAGTCTCTTCTTTTTTTATGTTTACTAACTTCTTCTTTAAATTTAGAATACTTCCAGTCTTCTTTTAAAGCCTGTTTGCACAATTCTTTTAATGTTTGAGGGCAAAGAGTTCCTAAAGGAAGGTCTTTGTCAAGATTTGTTGGAAAAGAGTATGCGTCAGAAGAAGCTGTTAATATAGCATCTAATGAGCATTCATCAAAAAGACCTTTTTTGTAAACTTTTCGTAAGTCTTTATAAATACTAAGGCTAATTTTATATAAATCAACACTTTCCATTGGTTTTGAAAAAGCAGAAGATAATTGTAAAAGGTTCACAGATCTAATTATATTCTTGCTTTTATTTTCTCCACCTGCATGAAAGACGGCTGGATTAAAAAAGATGGCATCCCCTTTTTTTAAAGAAAGTTGAACATAAGACTTTTCAAAATAGTTTTTAAACTCTTCTTCTCTCCAAGCTAAATAACCAAGTTCGTATTGCTGTGAAAAGGGTAAAAATTTAGTAGGCCCACTTTTTACAGGGATATTAACATGAGCAACTCCCCCTTGTAAAGTTAAGAGCCTTGACATAATTTGTGCATGTAAAGGATAAGAAAGTACTTCTGTATTTTCTTGAAAACCTAAATGATAATCTCTATGAGGGGATTGGGCTTTACCTGTTGGATAAATAATATTTACTTGTGAGGTGACTTGATAATTTGATCCCAACCGTGCTTTTGCCACTATAGATAATAAGGGATTTTTATAATAGTTTAGAAATACTTTTGCATCCTTCATCGCACTTTTTTCAAATGCATTCCAAATACGCGCATTTTGCCCACCTTTTGCAAAATGATCTGCTGCTTCTTTGTTTTTTTCTTCTTTTAAAATAGCATCAAAGACGGTATTCATTTGATCAATAATATCTGTATCTTTAAAGAAATTTTGAATAACAACAATTCCTGAACCTTCTTCAAATACTTTTGCCATTTCACTTTTGTAACTTTCTTGTTTTTTTAAAGAAAGATTTTTTCTTAGTGTGTTTCCCTCATAAACAACAATGTTTTTTTTAATAAAAGAACACAAAGGATAGTCTTCTTTTTTAAGTCCTTGTTTACAAATCTTTTTTAAATCTTTAAGAGAAAGTTTTTTTTTAAGATGCATCATTTTCCTTTTATATTTTGGTTT
>CAJXWI010000303.1 GCA_913062735.1 uncultured Arcobacter sp. | reverse complement strand
ATTCCATTTGAATCTAAAATAGAAATACCATTGGCTGCTAAATCAAAAGCTACTTGAAGTTCGTCCGTTTTACGTAGAGGATTTTCTTTGATTTTAGTGCTTTCAAGTGAAAGATCCTTTTCTTCAAAAGAATGAGAAAAATAAAGAATAAAGTCAGAAGAATCTTCAAGTTTTTCATATCTTAGTTCATATGCTTTTTTATTCCAATAAATAGTTTTCTTAGCTTCATTTTTTTTTATAAAAATACTAAGTTCCTTATAAATATCAATGAAAACATCTTTTAAATATTTATTTTTTAAATTTAAATGATTTTGATTCTTTCCATAAGAAACAATGATTTTTTCATTCTTATTTAAAAAAAGAATCAACATATTTGGAATATTTAATAATTTTTGAAGTAGTTTATTTTTCAGAAGTTTCCCCAACATAAGCTTTTTTATAGTCACAAACTATAACATATAATTAATAAGTTTTTGAAAATAATTTTAATTAAGAAAAAGACATAAAATACTTAGTAGTTTTTACATCTTTTGAAGAATGTTATGAAGTACATGATGCACATTTACAAAGCAAGCAAAATGGAAGTATTTTACAAAGTGACCATGCACAAGTAGTATGTGAGTTGGAGTTTAAGAATTTATAGAATAAATTCTTGTACACGCCCAACTTGACCATCTTCAAGCATAACTTTGATACCCCTTGGATGATAAGCAGAAGAAGTTAAATGTTTTTTAACTTTTCCAGCTGTTAAAATGCCAGACCGTTGATCTTTTTTTAATACTACTTTAACTTTTAAACCAATAGTAATATCTTCTCTTTCTCTATGATCTCGAATCATTTTATTTTCCTAATAATACAGTTTTTGCAAAATCTATATTATAAAAAAAGATTGTTTTAAACATTAAAGATACTTTTGTTTTTTTAGGCTCGCTAGTATCAAGAATATCTAAGTAAAACTCCGTTCCTTCTTTTGGAATAATAGTAATACTTACTGGTTTTAATGTTCTCATCATATTCATTGTAGGTTTGTACAGTTTTGTATCAATACCTTTAAGAATATCTCCATTTCTTTCTTCATTTCTAATTGCATCAAATAAAACAGTAAGTGTATCTTTAAAAATACTCTTCGTCCATGTGATTTTTCCTTTTGAATAATGAAACGTTGCCGTTTTATTCAATAAAGCTTTTGGTTGTTCAGCACGTACATCTTCAATCATTTGTAAAAAGAAGTTAACGCCACCAATCTTTGATGCAGCTTCTTCTAATTCTTTTTTGATTGTAAGTTTTTGTGCTTCATCTAAAAGATTATAATTCATAGTTTACCCTTGGTTTTTTTGCAATTATATCCAAAATTTAAGCATATCACACATCCAATGCTAATTTAATGCCAAAACCTATGAATAATGTACCTACAAGTTTTTTAATATATTTAGTAAAAGAGTCTTTATACGTAAATTTATTGCTTATATTACAAGCTACATAAGCAATTATGCTACTTACAATTGTAGCAACGCCTATAAAAATTAATCCCAGTATTAATAAACCCATACTTTTATCACTGGCATTTACATTAATAAATTGTGGTAAAAAAGTTATAAAAAACAAGGCCACTTTTGGATTTAAAATATTAATTAAAATTCCAGAATAATATATTTTTTTGTAATCAAGTTTTGATTTATCTTCTTCTTTTTTATTCGTGTTTTTCTTAGAACTTAAAAACATAGTAACACCAAGATACAGTAAGTATAAAGCACCAATATATTTAACTATTAAAAATGCAGTAGGAGAAGCTTCAAGTAAAGCAGATAATCCAAGAACAACTAATACAACATGAAATAAACACCCTGTACTAATACCTAATGAGGCCACAATACCAGCTTTAAACCCCTTAGCTATGCTTTTATTTAAAACATACAATAAATCAACACCAGGTGTAATATTAAGCAATAATCCTGCAAGAATAAATAAATAGATATCAGTAATAGCACTCATTTTTTGCCTTTATTTTATATCACATACTATACAAAAAATCTACTTAGACATGTATATTAAAATAATCTCTTAAAACTTCATATTTATTTTCGCATGATACTTCCCATTTTCGTTTTAAATCTTTTGTTTTTATACTTATAAAACTGTCCTTTAAGGTAACTCGTCCTTCATTTGAAGCTTTACTTACGAGTAAGGATACGCTAGTTTCATCTTTTTTTGCATGTGAAAAAATATTCTCATAATCATGTAGAGAGACTTTTGTTAAATCAAAGGAATAAGATTCTTTTTCCTTATCATCACTGTAGCATGAATACAAAGAAAAAGTGTTTTTATTTTCTTTAATATAATATTCAATATCTTCATAAACGGCCAGATATTTATCATTATGTATATCTAATGCCTCTCTTACATTTTGTCCAAAACCAACATCCACTAAATAACTTTTATTATTAAGTTTAACAATTAATGCCAAATGAGGGAAAGATGCACTTATATAAGTAGTATCTTTTATTTTACAAAAAATCATATATACATCAAAAGAAAGTTCATCTAAAAGATAAGCAAAAAGAGTATTCAGTTCATAACAAATACCCCCTCTATTATTCTCAACTATTTTTTCATAAACATTAGAAAGGTGAAAAGAGGGAATTTTTTTGTGAAAAAAATCTAAATTTTCATAAGGGACTTCTTGTAAAAAAGTACGAATAAGAAGATTAAGTGTTTTAAGATTTTTAGGTTCTTTAAGAATACTATCATTAAGATTTACTCTTTCTAAGATTTCATTTATATTCAAAATAAATCCTTTACTAATGATAGTTCTTTAGAGATAAATAAGATATTAATTTAAATATTAAAATAAATAAATAAGTATATCGAACAGTTTTACCTATAAGAAAACTATTCTTTTGGAAGTACTTTCATAGGAACAATTTGGAATTCATCCATATTCCATACATTATTAGTAACATAAGGTTCAGTCTCTAACCAAGAATTTAATTCATCTTCATCTTCAAAATTAACAAAAAGTGTTGATCCAACCATTTGATCTTCTTCAATTAAAGCTCCAGCATTAAGAATCTTACCTTCTGCCATTAATGCTCTTGCACCTTTAACATGTTCATCTCTTGCTGCTAATCTTTTCTCTAGCGCATTTTCATTATCATAAGCTATAATTAAATATTGCATTTTTATCCTTGTATTTTTATGTATTATACACTAAGCTATTTAATTATTGCTTGATTTTTAAAATAATAACCTTGAATGTAATCACAAGGAAGTTCTTGAACTAAATCTAAGTCTTCTTGTGTTTCAACACCTTCAATAATTGAGTATTGTTTGTTTAAACGAATGGTATTTAATAATCCTTCTAAATAAGGAATAAAGTTTTTATTTTTTTCAATCATTCGTAAAAAAGATTTATCAATTTTTATATATTTACTTTGGTTCATAATATAAAAAGAAAACATTGAGCCTTCTTGTGCAAAATCATCCAAAGCAACTTCTACATTTATTTCATTCAACCAAAGTGCAAAGTCACGCATGACACTCGCACTTGTTTCATCATCACTTCCATTCTCAGTAATTTCAACAACTAAATTTTTGCTGTGTTTTTTTAAAAAATCACTCCAGTATTTTTGTTGTTCGCAACTAACAACAATATCTGCATCAAAATTAACAAAAAGTTTTTTGTCAATATTAAAGTCATTGATTTGTTTTAATTTATTTCTTTTTTCAAGTTCAAAAAACAGATCATTAAAGTGGTGTAATTCTCTAAATATTTCTTCTGTTGAGATAATATTTTCGCTAATATCAAATTTACTTAATGCTTCATAAGCAAATATTTCTAAGGTGTCTTTTATAAATATTGGTTCATATTTAGTAAAATACTTGGCAGTGGAGATAATATCTTTAAATTTTTGTTTGTTCATGCTCGAATAATAGCTGAATAAACTTAATTAGTATTGATAATAACTATTGGTATAGTATTAATTATTGTAAAATAGTAGCAATAAGGAAAAAAAGTGGATAAATAATGACATTCATATATCTAAAAATAATCCCCATCTTTATATTCATTGGAATAATTTCAAAGAGTTCATTTCCTTGTGATATTTTTTTCATAATACTTAATTTAAAGGTGATGTCAAAAAACTTTATAAGTATTATTGAGCTCATAAAAAAAGTAAAGTTGTTAAGATAAATACTTAAAAAAATACAATAAAAAAAACTGCTATGAGAGAATAAGTATAAAGGTAAGTTTTGAGAAAATAAAGAGTAATTTTTATTTAAATAAGTGTATAAGTCAGGCGATTTTTACCAAGTTGATTCAAAAAGTTCAAGTATTATAAAAAGTAATATTAATAAATAATAATCCAATATAATACTTGCAAAAATAAAGCCGTAGCTTTATTTTTGTTCTTCTTCTTCTAAATCTCTAAATTTAACTTTTTGATCTTTGTATAAACCAGTTCCTACAGGAATAGTTCTACCAATTACAACATTTTCTTTAAGATCTTCTAACATATCCATTTTAGC
>CAJXWI010000302.1 GCA_913062735.1 uncultured Arcobacter sp. | reverse complement strand
ATATTTGGTTTTTAGATGAACCCTTTTCGGCTCTTGACCCATTAATTAGAAAAGAAATGCAAGATGAATTTTTAAGACTGCAAGGTGTTTTAAAAAAAACAATTATGTTTATTACGCATGATTTTGATGAAGCTCTTAGGCTTGCGGATAGAATAGCAATAATGAAGGACGGCATAATAGAGCAATTAGATACTCCAGCCAAAATTGTTTTAAATCCAGCCACAGAATACGTTAGAAAATTTACAGAAGAGGTTCCTAGAGAAAAAGTATTGAAAATAGAGGCGGTAATGGATCCCGTTGATGATGTTAAAGATTTAAGTGATTTAAAAGTTTCAAAAAACGAAATAATTGAAAACGTAGCTGAAAAGATTTTAACTCAAGAAAAATCTGTAGCTGTAACTGACGAAAATAATAAAATTGTTGGAACTGTTCATCCTTCAAAAATAATTCATACTGTTTTTGGGGGGAGAAAAAATAACGATTAAAATATGGAATTATTAAAAAAATATCCAAAATTATTTCAATGGTTATTTTTGTTAGTTGTATTTTTTGCCTTATGCTTTGCAATTGATGTTCCTGAAACCTACAAGTTTATAAGAGGTCAAGCTGAATTCATTAAAGACCCAAATCAAAGTACTTACGCACTATTTGGCACAGAAGTAAGGTATTATGCATTTGATGTCTTGTGGAGACTACCTCCTTTACTTGGATGGTTACCTATTTGGGTAAATGACTCTTTGTTTTTCTTATTGAATGAATGGATGCCAATGGAGTTTTGGAATGAAGATCTTCAAGAATACAAAACTCGACCTTTAGTACTACAAATAACAAGAAATATAACTGCATCTATGACATTTCTTATTGAATTGATTAGAGAAATTTTATTAGGTGGTTCTAAAACAGTTGTCGCATTTACCAGTTGGGACTGGATAGATAAAAATCCATGGGCAGAACTGCCAGGTTTACCTTGGACAATCGTTGCAGCGGGTGCAGTAATATTATGTTACAAACTGAGTGGTAAGGGTCTGGCTATATTCGCTGGTTTAGTCATGATTTATATTTCTGTATTTGGTCAATGGAAACCTTCGATGCAAACACTTTCTTTTATATTGGTTGCAGCACCACTTTCTTTTATTTTTGGTTTGAGCTTAGGCATTATGGCTTACAAAAGCAAACGTGTTGAGAAAGCCTTACATCCAATACTTCTAGTTATGCAGACGATGCCCCAATATGCAGTTCTAGTTCCTGCAATGGTTCTGTTTGGCATTGGAGATCATGCTGCAGTTATTATAACAATGGTTGTTGCTATTCCACCAATGATCTTATTAACTTTGTTAGGGCTTAGAGGAGTATCCCCTGAAGTTATTGAAGCTGGCAAAATGAGTGGATGTAATAATTGGCAACTTATGCTCAAAGTATTAATTCCAACTGCAAGAAGAGACATTTTAATTGGAGTGAATCAGGTCATTATGGTGTGTTTTTCTATGGCGGTTATCGCAGCTTTTATAGGTGCTAAAGGATTAGGATGGAATTTATTGTTAGCCTTAAATCAACTGAATATTGGATTAGCATTAGAAGCCGGTTTATGTATTAGTCTGATTGCAATACTGTTGGATAAAATGTCTAAGGCTTGGGCAAATAAACAAGAAGATTATTTTGGTCACCTGACTTTTTTCGAGCGTTATAAAAACACATTGTTTTTTGCTGGTGCAGTATTAATAGGAGTGATACTTGCCTCCGCTGGATCTTTTTACTTTAAAGAAGGTTTTAATTATTTATATGAGATTCCACATAATAAAGGAATATCAACTGCAGATTTCTGGAATAAAGGTGTTGATTGGATTTGGGATACGTTCTTTCAAACTTTAAAAATTTTTAATACATGGTTGATAGTAGATGTATTACAACCCATGCGAGCCTTGTATCTAAGAATGCCAGCAGTTGCTACTTTAGTATTAGTGGTTGGAGCCGGTTATATAATTGGTGGAATTCGTTCAGCTTTTACAGTGGGTGGATTAGCATTATTTATAGCGCTAAGTCCATGGTGGGATAGAGCTTTAGTCACAACATACATGGCAACATGTGGAGTTATTGCATCTTGCATAATTGGATTAACTATTGGAACTTTATGTGCACAGAATAAATTTACCGCAAAATTTATTTTGGCAGTTTGTGATATTTTTCAAACATTTCCTTCTTTTGTATATTTAATTCCAGTAATGATGCTTTTTGGTGTAACGGATACATCGGTATTAATTGCAGTAATTGTTTACGCAACTATACCTGCTACAAGGTACACTGTTGAGGGATTAAGAAGTGTTCCACCTGCTTTGCATGATGCAGGCTCAATGGTAGGTGTAACGAAATTACAAAGATTAATAAATATAGAATTTCCAGTAGCGTTTCCTCACATGATGCTTGGCTTAAATCAAACAATAGTATTTGCTTTGTTTATGGTAATAATTGGGGCATTTATTGGAACAGAAGATTTAGGACAATATATTCTAAAAGCTTTATCTGATAAAGCAGGTGGGGGTAAAGGATTAATACTTGGTATTTGTGTCGCTTTCATAGCTCTGATATTTGATAATTTAATTCGAACTTGGGTAGAAAAAAGAAAAAAACATCTTGGCATAGATTAAAATTGAATTTCCACTTTTGTTTAGTATTTTAGAATGTATTTGTGAGAATGAAAAATTACAAATTGATTGGTAAATGAATATTAAGATTATAAATATTGTTGGTTGGGTTTTGTTTTTGATCTCTGCAATTGGTTTTATTATGTCTAGTCTTGGAAATTTTTGGTCTATGTTTGGAAGCGTTTTCTTTTTTGTTGGCTGTTTAGTTTTTTTGATACCTTATTTTAGAAAAGAAGATTAATTTATTTAGGATTAAAGTAGCCTAATTTTTTGATTGATCTAAAAAAGTTTTTGAAGAATCATCCATTGCAGCTTCCCAAGCTGTATGATGTATCGGAGCAACTGATCCAGTTACTGGCGAAGAAAAAGATTTATTTCTATATGTCATAATATTTTCTACTTTATGGTGCTCCCATTCTTTAAAATTTTTTCTAATTAATTCAAAATCAATTTTTGGGTAATCAGATAAATCATGAAGTTCTTTTGTGTACTCAGTTTGAAAGTCTATCATTTGATCAGGATTTTCTAATTTTTCTTCCATTGATACCCATTTATTTATATCTTTTTCTATTTCTGAATTATTCGGAATTTTAATCTTTCCCATTACAACATCTCTTGCAAACCAAGCCTGACAATCAAACATATTAAAAGTATGAAATTGATCTTGCATGCCCAGGTATAATAACTTGTGATTATTTTGCCAAACTACACCTTTATATAACTTTGGCGGATATAATCTGTTTCTTGTTTTCAGTTGAAGATCTTCGGATAAGAAAGGAAAATGATGAAGATAACCTGTAGCTAAAATTACTGCATCTGCCTCCTGTTCATGGCCATCTTTAAAAATTGCTTTGCTGCCTTCAAGTCTATCTAGATGAAAAACTTCTTTAACTCCATTTGGCCATTTAAATCCCATTGGATTGTGCCTATAACCTATTGTTACACTTTTCGCTCCATACTTATGACACTGAAGAGCTACATCTTCAGCAGAATAACTGCTTCCCAAAACAATAACATTTTTACCTCTGAATTCTTCTGCATCTCTAAAATCATGAGAGTGTAATATTCTTCCTGGAAAAGATTTCATACCAGGATATTCTGGAATAAATGGAACTGAGAAATGACCACTTGCCACAACAACATAATCAAAAACATCTTTTGAAAATTTATCATTCTTTTTATCAAGAGAAGTAATTTCAAAATTATTCCCATTATAGGTAACATTGGTAACACTATTATTAAATCTTACTTTATCTTTTAGATTCCCTTTTTTAACTCTACCGAGTATGTAATCATATAAAACTTCTCTTGGTGGAAATGATGGAATCGGATTTTCAAAATGTTCATCAAAAGAATAGTCAGCAAATTCTAAACATTCCTTAGGGCCATTTGACCAAAGATATCTATACATACTATTAGGAACCGGGTCGCCGTATTGATCAGATCCTGTTCTCCAACTGTAATTCCATAATCCTCCCCAATCCTCTTGTTTTTCAAAACAAACTATTTGAGGTATTTTTTCACCTTTTTTTTCAGCTTGTTCAAATGATCTCAACATGGATAAGCCACATGGTCCAGCTCCAATAATTGCCACTTTTGTCATTGAATTTCTTTCATCTAAATTAAATTTATAAATGTATTTTACTAACAAAATGTCAAAAATTGAAATAATATTTTATTATGAAAATTAACTGGAATTACCCCACTTTTGTATGAGTAGGATTAGAAGAATATTAAATTAGTGAAAGCCATACTAGCTATTGATCAAGGTACAACATCTACAAGAGCTATAGTTTTTTCAGTTAATGGAAAAAAATTATTCTCGTCGCAACTAGAGATTAAACAATACTTTCCCAAGAACGGCTGGGTTGAACATAATCCAAATGAAAT
>CAJXWI010000301.1 GCA_913062735.1 uncultured Arcobacter sp. | reverse complement strand
TATCAATCCAACCTAAAGCACCACTTTTTGGAGCAACAAAATCGATATCTGGATTTTCTTTGTGAAGTTTCCATCCACCATTATCCCAACCCATAGCTACATATACTTCACCTGTTCGTAATAATTCAAGTAAAGCATCACCATTTGCATAATAGTTTTTAGCATAAGGTTTAGCTTTGATTAAATCTTTAGCTACACCTTCCATCATTGTTTTATATGCTTTTGTATCATTATACTTAGAAAATGGATCCATACCTTTTGAAAGTGCTACTGCCAATAATGTAGGTCTTTTTAATCTATATGTAATTCTTCCTGTATAATCTTTATTTAATAAATCATTATAATCGCTAGCATTTGGAGCCATTCTTTTGTTAATAATTAAACCAGAAGTACCATAATTAAAAGGAACTCCATATGATTCACCCTTAACATTTGTATTTGTTTTTACAGCTTTTAACATAGAAGCAATAATTTGATTTTCATTAATTTTTGAATAATCCAAGGCTTTGTAAATTTTATATTTTGCTTGAACAGAAGAAATTCTATCTTGACTTGGTTGCGCAATATCAAAACCAGCTCCTCTAGTAGCTCTTAGTTTTGCAATCATTTCTTCATTATTAGAATACGTTAGTTCTACTTTTAATCCAGTTTGTTTTTCAAATTTTTCAACTAAAGCTTTTGGTGCATAACCTTTCCAAGTAAGTATTTTTAAAGTATCTTGTGCAAGTAAACTTGTACTAGAAAGTAATGCAATTAA
Source organism: uncultured Arcobacter sp. (assembly GCA_913062735.1). The sequence continues at coordinate 3,773 of CAJXWI010000301.1, read as the reverse complement.
ACCAGCGCTTAACAAAGTTGTTTTTTTCATATTCTTCTCCAATTGATTCTGTCTGTTGACAATAAAGTGGTTTATCTTTTCCTATGACAGAAAAAGACACAAAAGTATCGTTATTTCAAATAAAATTTAATTCATTTTTAAATTTTATAAGTCATTCATCTGTATATTATTTAAAAAAATAATAAGGCAAGTTATAGAAATTCGAATACATGAATATTAACATCATAACATTCTAATGTTATAAATTATAATGACGTATAGAATTTTAAAACTTTCTTAAAGAAAATATTTTTTACTATATTGAGCCTAAAATAGTTATTTTTTATATCTATTGTATATAAAATATAGAACTAATTCTTTTTTTTTATTTCCTTTTAATCATCATAACATTATCATGTTAATATAAAATGACTTGCGCGTAGTATAAAATCTTTAAATTACAAAAGGGTTACAATGAGAAAAAGATCAATATTCTGGCAATATTCAAAGAACTATAGTGTAAATAAAAGTAATTAAAGAAACAAATAATTATTTTTTTAATCCAGTAAAGTGTGAGTAAACCTTATAGGAATCCAGGCTGTTTATGCAGTGAAAGGTCAAAATGAAGGCGATAGAGACAATTATTGAAAAAAGTAGAATTAAAATTGTTTTACTTCCTTTATCTATTTTATTTGTATCGTATTTTTTATTTGCAGATGAAAATATGAAAACAATTTTTGCAGGAATCGCTATTTTTATTATTGGAATGAAATTTATGGAAGCAGGTTTTAAATTATTTTCTGGAAATAATTTAGAAAATTTTTTAGAAAAATCTACGAATTCACTTCCTAAGTCAATGTTTACAGGTTTTTTTGCTACTACAATAGTTCAAAGTTCATCTTTGATATCTATTATAATTATTTCTTTTTTAAGCATCAAAATTATTACTTTAGCTCAAGCCATTGGGGTTATTTTTGGAGCAAATCTAGGATCAACAACAACAGCATGGTTGGTTGCATTTTTGGGCTTAAAATTAAATATTTCTTCTTATGCAATGCCTATGATTATTTTAGGTGTTTTATCTACTTTTCTTAAAACAAGGACTTATGAAGCCATTGGTAATGTACTTTTAGGTTTGGGCTTCGTTTTTTTGGCAATTTTTTATATGAAAAGTGGTTTTGAAAATCTACAAGGAAATATCGATTTTTCTTTGTACGTAATGGATGGTTATTTAGGATTTATAATATTTGCACTTATTGGAGCAATGGCAACTATTATTATGCAGTCAAGTGCTGCTTCTATAGCATTAATTATTACAGCACTTGCATTGGGTCAGATTTCTTATGATAATGCCATTGCTTTAACCATAGGAGTTAATGTAGGAACTCCATTTACTGCTGTCTTAGCTTCTTTAGGATCAAATATAAATGGAAAACGTTTGGCTTTGGTACATCTTTTATTTAACATGATAACAGCAATACTTGCCTTACTTTTTCTTGTTGTTTTAAAAGACTTTATTGATATTATTTCTTTATATTGGGGAATAAATGAAGACAATTATGCGATTAAATTGTCTCTTTTTCATACAATTTTTAACCTAGCTGGTATTATTATTTTAAGTCCTTTTATTTCCAAATTTGAACATCTCTCTAAATATCTTATAAAAGAAAAATTTAAGGCCTCGTACAAACCTAAGTTTATATCCAAAGAATTAATTGATGTTCCTATTATTTCTATAAAAGCTTTGGAAAATGAGCTTATTCATTTGTATAAAAATTCTCATAAAATTATACTTCACACAATTTCATTACATAAGTCTGACGTATTTTCTAAGAAAGATTTAGAAAAAACCATTCAAAAATCGAATAAACATATTTATTTGGACAGTATTTATAATAAAAATATGAAAAGTTTATATGGAGACATTATGCATTTCGCATCTTTATCTCAGAAATACATGAAAAAAGAAGATATTCATAAGGTCTTCAAACTAAAAATTGCTGCAAAAGAGATTCTGAATGGGGTTAAAGAAGTAAAAAAACTTGAAAAGAATATTTCCATATATTTAAATTCAAAGAATCTTTGCATTAAAAAAGAATACAATATTTTAAGAATGCAACTTGCAAATGCTTTAAAAGAAATTGATTTATTGGAAAATGAAAAGTATTCTTATGAGAAAAAGAAAGTTAAAATAAATAAAATCAATAAACGTATCTCATCTTTAGATATTATTTCAAATGGACGTATTGATTCTTTAATTAGAGGCAATAAAATCAATGCAAAAATGGCATCTTCTTTAATATCAGATGCTTCTACTACTTACCATTTATGCAAAAAGTTATTGTTAATTACCAATATCTTATTTCTAAAAGAAACAAATAACAACGAATTGGATGTTTCTTAAATAAGTTAAAAAAGTATCACTATCATTAATAAAATTTGAAATTCTAGTAAAGAATAAGAGGAGTATTGTTTTTAATTAAAATAATACAGAACATGATATTTTTTAGTTAAAAGAAATACCAAGAGTTCGTGAAAAGATATCATTCTTTTTTAAAGAAATAATACCTTTTTTATCTTTAAAAATATAATTTGTATTGTCATCATCTGCAATACCACACCAAGGTTCTAAACAAACAAAATCAGCATTCATAGGAGCCCAAAAACCAATAAAGGGAAAACCTTCATATGTAACACTAACACTTTTAGAATTTTTAGAGTTTTTTAAAGATACTTTTTTTGATTTTATATTTTCAAAAATCAGAGCATCTTTTTCAAAAATATTTTTTTCTAATTGAAGTATTTTAGAATTGAGATAGTCTTTCTTTGTTTTAGAAATACAACCATTTTCTAGGTTTAAACACAATAAATCAAGATTTTCTTTTTCTTCAAATTCTAAATAAGACTCATCAATTTCTGCTTTTAATATAAAAGCAGGGTGAGCACCTAAAGAAAATAAAATATCTTCGTGTGAACTTAACTGATAGTTTATATCAAATGAGTCTTCTTTTAATGTATAGGTAATTTGCAAAGAAAAAGGAAAAGGATAATGTTTTAAAGATTCTTTATCCTCTTTTAAAGAAAATACTAAGGTGTTTTTATCTTGTTTTGTAAAAGTAAATTCTTTGTGTCTGGCCAATCCATGAATAGGTAAGGAGTAGTTTTTATTATTGTATTTGTAGTTATTGTTTTTTAATTTTCCAACAATTGGAAATAAAACAGGAGAGCTTCTGTTCCAGAAAACTTTTTCTTTTTGATGTAAATACTCTTCCTTCTTATAGGAAGCAGAAATAAGTTCTGCTCCAAGGGAATCAACTTTAAGTGTATATATATTGTTACTTATTTCATAAATCATTTTTAACCTTTATTTGGCAAAAGAAATATTAGTGCGAATCTCTTGCAAACCATTTCTTGTCAAGTATTTTAGTATAAGGTTGCTGTAACTTCAAGCATGCACCATCTGCTAATCCTTCAACAAAATCTCTATAAATTTCTTGCCAAGGTGTTTCATTTTCTAATCTTGGAAGGACTAGGTTTTTTTTACGCTCCATAATCTCTTCTTTAGAAATTAACATTTGAACTTCTCTTTTATTTAAATCAATTAAAATATCATCTCCTGTTTTTAAAATAGCTAAACCTCCACCTGCATGACTTTCAGGTGTGGCATTTAAAATAGAAGCACTAGCACTTGTTCCACTTTGTCTACCATCCCCAAGTGTTGGAAGGGCTAAAATACCTTCACGTACTAATTTGTCAGGTGGAAGCATATTAATAACTTCTCCTGATCCTGGATA
>CAJXWI010000300.1 GCA_913062735.1 uncultured Arcobacter sp. | reverse complement strand
ACCCACTACTGCCATAAGTTCTGGGTAATTGACTAATTAGTATCCTTAGTAAAAAATGATTTACACTTAGCACCACCAACACAAGTATCTTTAATTAGCCAACCCCATGTCATCACATCATCTCCACTGTAAGGTTTGTTTTTAAACTCTGCCCATGCACCTCTAAATTTTCCAATTGTAGTTGCATCCCAAACAGTAGGATGAGCCAGTTGCAGATAATATTGACTTTTGATTGCTAAAGGAAAATATGCAGGTCTGCACATAGTATTTGGTATTTTGGAAACAGGAGAAAAAGTAAAGTTAGAATTTGAAACTTTTGCCATAATTCCCCCATAATGTAAATCGTCAATTGCACTTAATGAAAAAACATGATGAGAAGTAATTGGATCGTTATCTTTACCCGTTCCATAAGCAGTATTGTTTCCTGTAACACCTGCACAACCTGCACACCAATGTAAAGCATTTAAAGGTTCATCAAATGTACTTGCTGCACAATCAGCTACACACGCCATTGCAGCAATCGGATTGTTATACCAAATTTTAGAAAGTGGTCCTTTTGAAGCTTGAGTAAATAACGCTACGATATCGTTTGTTTGACTAGGGATAATTTCACTCCAATATAAAAATGAAGCACCTGTTAGTCTTTCAAAACAAACTGAATCCTGTACAAAGTTTAGTAATCCCAACGGTGCGAAAGCAATTGTATGCAAGTACCTTCTAAAACCTTCGTCATCTGAGTTTCTGCTTGAGCCTCGTTTTCTTGCAGGACTCTTATCGAGTCTTGCACCAAGTCCAACTAAATTCCACGGATCATTAGTAGTTTCAGTTGCGAATGCAGGTTCAGCAATTCGTGCTCTTAACCCTGCACCTTTCCCACCATCTCCAATATCACATCCACACAAGTCAAGTGTAAACTCTGTTTTGTCTCCCATGAATTCCCAATCAACTGTTTTGATAAAATTCAGTAAAGGCATGTCTGCATACAATGAAGTACTTATAGCTAGTGTCAATAGAAGTTTTGTGAGTTTATTCATTGGTATCCTCTTTTTTCTTTTTAAGCTCTTCAGGGCTATATTCAGTCACTTCAAATACATAATTCTTTTGGGTATAAATAGAAGGAACACATTGAAGTTTAAAAGCTGCCGATTCATGTTTATCTCTAGCTACTTTCATATCTTTAAATAAAGGTTCATCTGCAAGTTTAAGAAAATCACCACGTACAAGTAATATTCTAAGTTGATGTTTTAATTGGGATTTATATATTTTTGCAAGTTCAATTTGTACCTCATCAGTACCATCTATAAACATCATGTGATAAGGCATTTGAATTCTATTTTGTTCTAAAATATTATATTGAGTTCCTTTTTTTTGAATAAGGTTATCAGTGTAAGGAATAATCACATCTTGTGTGACTGCTACTAATGGTTCGAATACTCTGATTTGATTTTGAGTACACGCTTTAATTGAGGAGCTAATCATTAGTGATTTTCTTGCAGCTTCTTTAATTGTTTTTTCAATCTTTTTCTTATCTACTTTTGCAGCTCTTTCATTTAACTCTTCAATAAAACTACGTTCTTTGATTTCATAGGTTTCTCCATACGTACCTAAATCTTCATACGCATTTAAAATTGAAAGTGTAAGCAATAGGGATAGTGTAATATTTTTCATCATCACAACTATTTATATTTTCGTAAGTTCCACTGTTTTGCACTAAGAATGTTAAGATGCCATCCCTTTTTGCAATTCTCAACTTCTAAACCTTCTGTATATACCTGGTAAGCTCTTTTCAAATCTTTTTTTCTGTAATAGCCCTTTTCAAGAGTTTCACCAAAATCAATATACGCTTCACAGATATTCTTTTCATTGTTATAAAGTACTTCCGAAAAAGAACTAAAATATTTCAATTGATAGTTTTTCCCATATGCAGTTTTAATAATATGTAAACCTTGGTATGCAGATACAGGGTTGTTATGTAGCTCCACACTCTTCTTGAATTGCTCTAGTGCTTTTGGCCAGTTTGGTAAAGATGTTTGAACCATCTTTGAAGGTGCATTTTTATCTTCAGGATCTTTAGTATCAACAGTAACATTACTCATCATACTTGGGTTTTGTAAAAATTGATTTCCATTTTGAAAATATATGTCATCGTTCATGATTTTTTGTATTTGAGCAGTATTAACGCCACCATTATGAAAGTAGTTTTTAGCAAACTTGAATTCAGTATTAGAAAAAACTGAAGTAGTCAAGATTGCCAATAGTACGGTTGTTCTTCTCATTATGTTACCTTATTAATAATATGTAGTTAAATATTAATTGATTATAACATAATAATTACGAAAAAGAACCTTAAGCAGTAATCAGTTTCCCCTTGAAATTAGACTTTTTAAGCCATTCATTGATAATAGAATTATCTTTTTCTATGACAATAACATCAACAGCATCCAAAATTTTATCTTTTATTAATCCTTTAACCGCACTATCATCACTGGCTCTAATTACTCTTGGACTAATATGTTCTTTAGTGATTTTTTCAAGCTCTGCATTAATTTTTTTGCCACCCTGTCCAATCGTAACCACGTTTAATTTATGACCGAACCCGGTTTGATCTACTCTAATTTCATATGGAAAAATTAATCTGAATATTGCACCACTATTTTCATCATTAATCATTAAAAGTTCGCCCTTAACAATAATAGAATTCTTTTTAGCAATATCTAAACCAATTCCATAGTTCTTACTATTGGCTTTAGTACTGTAAAAAGCTTTATCAATTGAGTCTGCCTCAATACCTCTTCCATTGTCTTGTACTTCAATACAACACTTATTATTGATATCTTTTATTGTACAAATTATAGTTTTTTCAAACTCACCTTCATCGCCTTCTTTATCAACTAACTCTTCTGCGGCATTATGCAAAAATACATCTATGACCTCCTTTATTTTATCAAGTGGAATACTTAAATTTTTAGTTCCAAGTTCATTAAAAATATTTACCTTTATATTATAAATTTTCTCTTTAAAGAAATAGTTTTCAAACCTATGTTTATATACTTCAAAATAATGTTTCAGCTCTTCACAACTTATTTTCTCAGATGCCCAATTACCGTAATCTGAATTAGATAGAATATGAAATTGCTCTATTGATTTTTTAATTCTATATACTTCACTCATGCAATAATTAACATCCTTAGAGAGTACATCAGCAGTAGATATCATGCTTCCTTTTTTAATGTTATTTTTTATTTTATTAAGTACTGTTATTGGCAGTGGATTTTGAACGATAGCAAGTGTTGAGTGAATAAAATATCTAACTTTTTTGTTAAATTCTGAGATATCAAGTAATCGGTATCTTTCAGATTTGTCGAGCCTATCATCTCTCCCAATAATACCTATTAACCAATCAATATCTTTTGCTTTAGAGAACGCTTCATCCTCCTCCATATCTTCTAGTGCGATAATAGATGGAATGATATTTTTTACATCCTCATGACAAAACATTTGTAATAAATTCAATTCAAAGGATATCTTTTCAATGTGCTCTGAAATGCTATCAAATGGCTCAACAATAACATTGCTAATAAACTCTCTACATTCTTCAATTGTATTAAGTCCTTTTACTCCTTCTAATCTATCCAGTTCAATTTCAATAGAACTCAAGTGTGATTTAATAATTTCTTTAGCAGTATTATATTTTAAAATATACTCTTTTGAAAAATGCATCAGGCAACCTTTTCTGTAATTTTATTTATTAATTCTAGAATGTTTGGTTTTTGTAGAAATTCAATTCCTAAAGATCTCATATATTCTTTTTCCTCATCTCTTATTTGATTAATATTAGCCGTGTACAATAACATCTCAAAAGGTAAGCATCCTTCTTTGATTTCATATAGCTTTTTAAACACATCATATCCCGAATATTTAGGCATACTATAATCCATGACTAAATATTTACAGGAGCTAAAACTAAGGCTTGCTGCAAAATTTAAAAAGTGCTCTGGGCTGTTAAATACTTTTACTAAAATATCATCCAAATCTAAGATATTGGCTACATTTCTTGTAAAGTCAGGCATATCATCAACTATAATTACATTTGCATGATTCGGCATATTCTTTACATCTTGATATTTAACATTGTTACTAATTAAATATTTTTTAAAATCATCTATTTTTTTATCACTATCTGTTCTGAGCATAAAACCATCACCATAAGAAGATAAAATTTTAGCTGTATCTGCAAGACTCTCTCCACCTTTGCCCAAATGAATTTCTTTAGATTTTAGAGTTAATGTACCACCACCTAATTGTTTAATAGCAAGATAAAAACTTAGTCTCGTTCTAGAACTAGGTTTTTCAAACATTTGTATTAATAATTTTCCGCTAAGTGGTTTATCTTTATCAATATCAAGTGTATTTGAATTTTTTCTTCTATTTTTTCTTTTTTTTGCATCTTCTAAGATTTTTCGAAGGTCTTTTGATGGTATATCTTTTATATTTATAAAATGTTTCATATTTTATAATTTTTACAAACTTTTCTTATT
>CAJXWI010000299.1 GCA_913062735.1 uncultured Arcobacter sp. | reverse complement strand
CAAGGTTTTAAAATTATTATTTTTTCCCAATAAAGGATTTAAAAAAGCACCCGCAGCGCCTGAAGCACCTTGGGCATTTTTAGAGTTTTTTTCTAAAATTAAAATGTTTTCATCTTTTAGTTCATTTGCAATACAAGAACCAGCAATTCCACTTCCTATTATTACATAGTCATAAATTTTCATATGTTTTTATCTAGTTCCTCTAAAATTTGGAAGTTGGGTCGCCAATAAGCTCCTCCTCCTTTTAAACTAATGCAAGTGTAATTGGGAAGTTTTTTTCTATAAAACTCCAAACGACTCATTGTTGTTTTTCCAGTATCACAGTAAAATACAAACACAGTGCCTTCTTTGTACGTATTCATTTCATAAGGGTTATACGTAATACAGGGCATTGTGGATAGTGGTTTTAATATTGTATCAACTAAAACTACCTCTATTCCTTTTTTATTTAACTCTTGCGTGTTTTTAAGTAAGTCGCTTTGTGTCCATTCATTTTTTGATAACATTTTTTCTTCTTTATTATGTGTTTTTTTTGTGTATTCTTTTAATTTTGTAATTATAGTATAAATTACAAGTGAATTTAACCTAAAATCATGTAAAATATTATATTAATGTAAAATAAATAAGGCTTAAATAATGAAAATACTTGTAGTAGATGATTCACGAATGGCAATTAAGATGCTTCTAAAAACACTAAAAGAGCATATCAGTGAAGAAGATGAAGTTTTTACGGGAAAAAATGGACTTGAAGCCGTAGCCTTATATAAAGAGCATATACCCGCTTTGGTATTTCTAGACCTAACAATGCCTGAAATGGATGGCTTTACAGCATTAGAGAAAATCAAAAAAATCAATCACGACGCACGTGTGGTAATTGTTTCAGCTGATATTCAAAAAGGTTCTATGGACAGAGTTAGAGAAGAAGGTGCCTTTGATTTTGTAAAAAAACCTATTACACAAGAAAAAATGCAACATATCTTTACAAAATTACAAAAGAGCTAAAATGACAGAACTTATTTTAGATGAAGATGAACAAGACTGTTTACAAGAACTAATGAATATTGCTTATGGCAGTGCAACAGCCTCTATTACTGAAATACTAAATGCTGATGCTGAACTTGGAATTCCTAGAATTAAAATCATTAATGCCAATGAATTGTCTGCTTATTTAGAAGAAGAAAGCGAAGACAATACTCCCTATTTTGCTTCCGTTCAGCAGTTCAATGGAAAAATAAACGGAGAAAATCTTTTTATAATTGATAAAAGTTCAGCAAAAAACATTGCTTTGCAATTTGGCTTAGAAGAAGATGAGATTGATGACAATGAACTCTACGATATTATTTTAGAAATAACAAATATTTTATCTTCTGCTACTATTTCTAAATTCTCTCAAGAACTTAATGCACCTGTAGGATTCTCACCTCCTAGTGTTGATTTGTTAGAATCAATAATTAATCTTGATAATCGTTTTTCAAAAGATTATAAAAAAATAATTATAGTTTCTACTGATATTCATTTTGAAAAGCAAAACATTAAAGGGCAATTTTTAATTTTAACAACAGATGAGTCAATCTTAACAATTAAAACACTCCTTAATAAAATTTTGGATGAGCTTTAATGAAACTTAGGGATTTTGGATATATTTGTAATACTATTGATAACGGAATAATAATTTTAGATAAAGATTTAGAAGTACATTTTTGGAATAAGTGGTTGGAAAGCCGTACAAAAATTTCTTTTGATGAAATAAAAAATAAAAAAATAGAAGATTTTTTTCCCAATATTAATATTAACAAACTAAAAAGAAAAATAAAAACCTCTTTAAGCCTTAATTCTCCCACTTTTTACAATACTGAAGTTAATCGTTATTTATTAGATATACCTTTAAACAATATCAGCTCGAAATTTTTCGATTCTATGCAACAAGCCATTACTATCATGCCTTATGACAAGAACAATGATATAGCAGTATTATATATTTACGATAATACCTTATTGTGTGAATCTAATTTTAAACTTACTCAAGTTCAAAAAGACTTAGTAAATAAGAATACAGAATTAGAAGCATCAAAAGAAGAACTTTTACGTTCGTACACCACCATAGAATTGCTTTTAAACACAACAATGGAGGCAATATTTCTATTTGAAGATGACAGTTGTACCCATGTAAATAAAAAAGCCATTGAATTGTTTTCTTATTCAAATGAAGAAGATACTAAAGAACATGCAATTTATGATTTAATTTCTTACAGCAAAAGAGATATCATGGAAGCTATAATTGATGAACCCTTTGAATTAGAAATGACAAAAAAAGACAAAAGTGTTTTTGATGCCTTAGTGCAAATAAAAATTATTCAAAAAGATGGTAAAAAAATTAAAATTATTACCATTTTGGATATTAGCGAACTAAAAACAAAAGAAAGGTTATTAACACAACAATCTAAAATGGCAGCAATGGGAGAAATGATTGAAAACATTGCACATCAATGGAGGCAACCTTTAAGTACAATTTCAACAGCTGCTTCTGGAATAAGAATACAAAAAGAGCTTAATATTCTAGAAGACAAAATGTTTTATGATGCAACAGATGTTATTGTAAAAAGTACCAATCATTTATCTCAAACTATTAATGACTTTAAAAACTTTATTAAAGGGGATACAAATAAAGTTCTCTTTAACCTAAGTGAGAATATAAAAACCAACTTATCAATCCTTGAAGGCCATTTAAAAACCAATTATATTACGGTTATTTGTAACTTAGAGGATAATATTGAATTAATTAACTATTCAAATGAATTATCTCAAGCCCTACTAAATATATTAAACAATTCAAATGATGCATTAATTGACAATAAAATAGAAAAGAAATTTATCTTTATTGATACCTATATTAAAAATGAAGAAATTATAATTGAGATTAAAGACAATGCACTAGGAATAGATAAAGACATTATTAAAAAAATATTTGAGCCTTATTTTACAACAAAACACAAACACCAAGGAAAAGGTTTGGGTTTATATATGACACATCAACTAATTGAGCTGAGTATGAAAGGTGTTTTATCTGTAGAAAATAAAGATTTCACCTACAATAAATCTACCTATACAGGGGCTTGTTTTACAATTTCTTTTCCTTTACTAAAAAAATAAAACAAAAGTAAATTTCTCAACCTTGATTGACTAAGACTCAAGCTTATGATATAATCGCGCATAAATTCACAAAGAAAAAAATAATACATTATTACTAGGATAATTATGCCAAAAAGTTTATATCAGACCTTAGAAATACAAGAAAATGCAGCACCGGATGAAATTAAAAAAGCGTATAGAAAACTTGCTAGAAAATATCATCCAGATGTAAATAAAGACAAAGATGCTGAAGAAACATTTAAAGAAATCAATGCAGCCTATGAAGTGTTAAGTGACAAAGAAAAAAAACAGCAATACGATCAATACGGTGATTCAATGTTTGGAGGACAAAACTTCCATGATTTTGCTCAAAATCAAGGTTCTGGTGACCTTGATGACATTTTAAAACAAATGTTTGGAAATCAAGGTGGTTTTGGCGGAGGCTTTGGAGGCGGAGGCTTTGGTGGAGGCTTTGAACCTGATTTAGATATGAATACACAAATTACTATTGCATTTGATATTTCAATCTTAGGTGGAAATCACCATATCTCATTAAATCACGACTCTTTTGATATTAAAATTCCAAAAGGAATTAAAGATGGCCAAAAAATACGTGCAAAAGGAAAAGGTAAATCCCATGGCTCTCAAAAAGGAGATTTACTTATTCTTATAAATGTAGCTCCTTCTCCTCTTTATGAAAGAAGAGATTTTACTTTATTAAGAAACTTTGATATTCCTTTAAAAACTGCTTTATTTGGAGGAAAAATTCTAATTAAAACCTTATATAAAGACATTACCTTAAAAGTACCAAGTGATACAAAACAAAATCAAAAATTTAGAGTAAAAGAACTAGGAGTTCCAAATAGAAAAACATCTGTAAATGGAGATTTATTTCTGAAAGCAAATATTGTTTTACCTAAGATTGAAGATATGGACGAAAATTTTGTAAAACAATTAGAAGAATTTTTACCAGAAGCTTAAGATGAATAATAAAGCATACACGGAACCCGTTTATTTAATCTCTGCAGTTGCAGAGATATTAAGTATTCATCCTCAAACCTTACGTCAATATGAAAGAGAAGGATTTATCAATCCTTCAAGAAGTAATGGAAAAATACGCTTATATTCTCAAAAAGACATTGATCATATTAAATATGTTTTAACACTAACAAGAGAATTTGGTATTAATTTAGCAGGCGTAGATTTAATTCTTCAGTTAAACAAAAAAATCAAGCACTTAGAAAAAGACTTGGATGGCTACAAAGAGAAATTTAAAAATATTGATAAATATGGGGTAGTTCCATCATCAAAAGCTTTAGTGATTAAAAAAAGCTCTTATGATGTTATTGTATTTGAAGAATAACAAATACCTTTTATAATTTATAAGGCATATTGAACAACATAATCCCTCATTAAAGGAGGGG
>CAJXWI010000298.1 GCA_913062735.1 uncultured Arcobacter sp. | reverse complement strand
CCAATATATTTAGAAACAAGACAATAAAGTTGTTACAAGAACAAGATAGATCATACTTATGTAATAGACTAAATTTTAAAGGTAACTTACTGTATTTTTCACCTGCTTATATAAGTGCTGCGAGTAATAATGTATGTATTACTGTTACTATTAAAAATAATGATTCGATTTTATTTATGGATTTTAAACTAGAGGCTTTATTAGAAAAATTAAACGTAATCGAACTTAACAAGCCTTTTCATACCTTTACTAAAGCATATTATTGTTTTGCAGGTTTTTCTTTGGCTTTATTATCTGTCTTTATTGTATTTTATTCTATGTATTCTTTTTTAGGTGCCTTTATAGGTTCTAATGCGTTTTCTCTTGAAATGATATTTAAGCCAATAGTGTCACTAACCCTTGCTTTGGCTATTTTTGATTTGGCAAAAACTATTTTGGAACAAGAAGTATTTTTTAAATCTTACACCTCAAATTCAAAAACACAAAGTGAAATGTTTATTAAATTCCTAATTACTATTATTATTGCTTTATCCATTGAATCTCTAATGTTAGTATTTAAAATAGCCTTAGGGGATTATACTCAAATGATAAATGCTTTATATCTTATAATTGGAGTTTCTTTAATCATAATATCTTTATCAATATTTATTTACTTTCATAATAAAAAGAATAAAAGAATTGTATAATATATAAATTTTAAAAAGGCTAAAAAATATGCAAGAGTTTATCGCAAAATCTAACATCATGAAAGAAATAAAAAATTCAGCTGATTTATTAAAACACTTAGATGTTAATGTTTTAATTAAGGGTTCCTCAGGTGTTGGAAAAAAATCTCTTGCAAGATATATTAAAGAAGCTGCCAATCTTTATCCTGCAAAAATTTTGCAAAAAGACATTCAAGATAAAGTATTGGGGTTAACTAACACTTCTATTATTATAGAAAATATTGAAGATATTTCAAATATTGATTTATTCCTTTCATGGATTGAAGAAAATAACATTAGAATAATTGCGACTACCACTAAAGAACACTTATCTCAAAAAATGGCAGATATCTTTTCCTTAACGCTTGAAATACCTAATTTAGAGAAAAGAAAAGAAGACATTAAACCCCTTGCTACTGTTTTTTCAAAAGAAGCATCTAATATACTAGGGGAAGAATCAAAACCCAACAAACTAATAATTAATACTTCTGATAATGCACATAGCTTGAGAAAATCCATTTTTTTATCTCACCTTTTTGAATCTATTGGGGAAAATGAAATTATGATGTTAATAGAAAAATATGTTCTTGATAATATGCAAGGAGAGAATGCATACAAAGACTTTTTATATTTATTTGAAGCTCCTTTATTAAAAGCAGCACAAAAAAAACACAAATCACAAGTGCAAATGGCAAAACATTTAGGATTAAATAGAATCACTTTAAGAAAAAAACTTGAAATACATAAAGATTTATTATGATTACAGAGTTAAATATTGAAATTGAACATTTAATTTCTAAGAATGCTGATAATTTTGAGGTATCAAAGGTCTTTAAGTCCTATATTAATGACTATGTTTTATCAATTGATACTATACTTACAAACAGTATTGGGAAAGATTTTTTTGTCAAACATACAAAACAAACAGACAAATTTATTATTACTTTGTACAAATATATTTTACGAAAACATTTTGCTTCTTATTTACCTCTTGGCACTTCTATTCCAATTTGTTTAATAGCTCTTGGTTCTTATGGAAGGGAACAATTATGTATTTATTCTGATATTGATTTAATGATTCTTTACGAAGACATTAAGGGCTATAACCTAAAAGAAGTTATGGAAGAATTTATTACATTGGCTTGGGATTGTGGTATAAAATTAGGTTCACGTGTACATGAACTTAAAGATGTACAAGCAAGTGTAAAAGAAGATGTCACTATTAAAACCTCACTTATTGAATCTCGTTTGATATATGGTTCAAAACACTTATGGTTTTCGTATGAAAATATTCTTTCAAAAATAAGAAAAACAAATCAAATAAATTTTATTCTTGAAAAAAATCTTGAACATACAATAAGGTTAAAAAAATACCCTTTAAAAATGCAAGCCAATATAAAAGATGGTTATGGAGGAATGAGAGATGCGAATATGCTTTTTTGGTTCGCAAATATCCTTTACGGCGTTACAAGGTTAAGAGACTTAATTAATGTTCTTTTTACTGAAGAAGAATACCAAAAGTACAGAATATCACTGGAATATATTTTTCAAATTAGAAATCACTTGCACAATATTGCAGGTAAAAAACTGGATGTTATTAACTTTGACGTACTTCCTGAACTTAGTTCAAGGCTTGGATTTAAAAATACACCTTGGCATACGAAAGAGCGACAGTTAATGGCAAAAACACTGGAGTATCTGCATAATATTCATGATTTCACCTCTATCATGATTAAAAAAATCACAAGAAAAGTTGAATTTAAAAAAGAGAATATACCTTTATTAAAAAAATACAGATACAAAAAGAATATGTATATAATAGAGAATAAAATATATTGTTCCTATCATCAAAAAAGCCAAAAACTTACTTACATTTTAAAAGAATTATTAGTTTTGCCAAAAGAAGTAAAAGAGTTTGATCCTTCTTATATTTATTACATAAAAAAAACACAACATCCTTCATTCCTCACCAAGGAACATAAAAAATTAATAAAAAGTATTTTATTAAAAGAATCGTTAAGTGTTCTTCTTAATCTCTTATATCAAGCGGGTTTGTTTAGATTAGTATTACCTGTTTGTAAGAAAATAACCCATCAACCACAATTTGATGGCTATCATGATTTACCAGTAGACTTACACTCTATTTTAAATATTACTTATTTTGAAAATATCCAAGATCCTTTTGTTAAAAATGTATTTGACAAAATGAATAAAACAGATGTAAAACTAGCAAAAATAGCTACCTTATTTCATGATATTGGAAAAGGAAGAAAAAAAGATCATCACGAAACAGGAGAAAAACTCTTCAAAAGTTTTGGCTCATTTTTAGGTTTTGAGCCTTCTAGTATTCAAATTATCTCTAAACTTATTAGATATCACAATCAAATGTCTATGTATGCAACCAATGAAGATATTTATTCTGAAAAAATAATTCTTAACTTTATAGGGATTGTTCAAAACAAACGCTTTTTAGATATGTTATATGTATTAACCTATTGTGATATCTCAGCCGTTGGAAAAAATATTTATTCCAGTGCTACGTCTGCTTTATTAAAAGAATTGTATTATCAGGCACTTCCAGCATTTGATAATAAAGATTTATTAAGTGAGAGCGCAAGAAAACTCTCAAAATTAAATACCATAAAAAAACTTCCCAAATACAGTACCTTGAGTCTCCTAATGAAACGAAAAATTTCATACATAGCTTCTTCTCAATTGTTTCTACAATTAAAAGCACAGGACATTTTAGATCTTGCGATTAAAGCAAAAGATGTAAAAGACTACATTTATAAAATAAAAAATGAAGAGGTATTAAGTATTCAAATCATTCGTTCAAAAGCTTTAAATATAGGATATATGTTAGGAAAATTAGAATTTCTAGATATAGGCTCTATGAATATTTTTAAACTCTATGATGAAAAAAAATGTTTTGAAATCAAGTTTACTCAAAAAATTGATGACAGTGACTTATTATATATAGAAGAAATCGTTAAAAACTCTTTTGATATGAGTAAAAAAACAAAATTAATTATTCCTACTATTAAAAAGAATGATATAATTATTGACCTTAATCACACTTCTTTTTTAGCTTCATTAAAAGTAAAAACTGCGGATCAAAAAGGCCTCTTAGCTTTTATTACAAACATTTTAGATGATTATAATATTGAGATTGAGAGTGCAAAAATGTATACAAGTAGAGGAAAAGTTAGAGATTTATTTCTTATTGAAAAAAATGGTAACTTTGCCTCAAATACGACTGATATTCTAAACTTACTTTGCGTGAATAGTAAAGTCTAGTTTTATTTTAATCTTTTTGTTTATCAAGATAATTTTGGGATACTCTTCGTAGTATCTCTGAGCTGTTTAGTGTCAAAATATCATTTTCATAAACATACTTTTGAATATTCTCACAAGAATACTCTGTATTTTTTTCTTTATTTTCACTTTCATCTTTAAGTTTAAGATTAAACATAGTATTTATAATCTCTAAAGCATGAGCATGAGTTAAACCACCCTTATGATCTGTAATATTAAAAATGGTTGAGGAAGGAATAGTTTTTGCATTGCTTAAAATATCAACAATATTCTTAGCAACATACTCAACGGTAACAAAATCGTATAAAGAGTCCTTATTAAGTATATTAATTAAACTAGCTTCTTTTTTAACATTTATTAATGCTTGAATATTTTCATCATTAGGATTATATTCTCCTGAATGTTTGGCTAATATTGTTGAAGGACGTACAATAAAATAATGGCAATAATCTTCATACCTTCTTATTAACTTCTCTATAGTGTATTTATCTTCTTCATACTCATTACGAAAGGTATAATTTTCTTCTTTACCCTTGATAAT
>CAJXWI010000297.1 GCA_913062735.1 uncultured Arcobacter sp. | reverse complement strand
AAAAACAAATGACTTTATGATTGTTCTTTTTTTGCAAGTTCACGAAGTTTGTCTTTTTTACTTTTTCGCTTTCCTTTGACCGCTTCTTTTCCTTTTTCTTTTACAGGTGCGATTCCAGTTAACTCAAAACCATCAATTTGTTCCAAGTTAAGTTGAATATCACAACGTTTTTGAATCAAAGAAAAATGATCTTTGTCTTCATGGGAAACAAAAGTTATAGCCGTACCAGATTTTCCTGCACGACCTGTTCTTCCAATTCTGTGTATATAATCAGCAGGTGCTCGAGGCAAATCAAAGTTAACAACACAAGAAATATCATCTATATGTAAACCACGTGCTGCGATATCTGTAGCAAATAAGATATTTATTTTTTTATTTTTAAACTCATCTAAGGTGAAGTTACGTTCATCTTGTTCAAGATTACCATGAAAAGATTCTGCTTCAAAGCCATATCGTCTAAACTTTACTGCAATATTATCAGCCGCTCTTTTATTGGCCATAAATACCAATACTTGTCCCCACTTTTCATTGGTGATTAGAGACCTCAGCAGTGGTCCTCTGTTTTCTTTGTTCACTTCAATGGCACGTTGTTCAATACTTGAAGTGCCAAGTTCCTTATGTTCAATATGAACTTCTATTGGATCTTGCGTGATTTTTGAAGCGATATCCAACATCTTTTGTGGATAGGTGGCTGAAAATAAAAGATTTTGTCTTAGTTCTGGTAATTCTTTGAGAATAACTTCCAATTCATCAGCAAAGCCAAGATCCAACATCTTATCTGCTTCATCTAATACAAAGTGTTTCACATGTGATAAGTTAATCTGTTTTTTATCTAAGATATCTAAAAGTCTTCCAGGAGTCGCAACAACAACATCACAACCTTTTTGTACTTCTAAAAGCTGATCCCCTATACTCTCTCCTCCAATAACACTTACTACTTTAAGCTCTTTGTTTAAAGACTTAGAAAAAAGAGAAAAAGATTGGGCTACTTGTTGGGTTAACTCCCTTGTTGGAGTTAAAACAAGTATCGATATTTTTGCCTTACCTATTTTAATATTCTCATTCCAAAGTTTTAATAAAGGCAAAACAAAACTGGCAGTTTTTCCACTTCCTGTTTGTGCTCTTGCCATAACATCTTTTGAAGTTAAAACCAAAGGAATCACTTTTTCTTGAACAGGGGTTGGATTTATATATCCGTTTGTTGTAAGAGTTTGTTCTATTTGCTCTCCCAGATTCATGGTAGAAAATGTCATTTGTATTCCTCTAATTCTTTTTTTGCATTTTAGAACGTTTTGCCTTTAGTTTGGTTTGATTTACGCTCTTTTATACTTAAAATCTCTTATGTGACATAAGTAGCTGACTTTACACATCCCAACTTAATATAATTCCCTACTCTATTGAGAAATTAGAACAAAGGAACACAAATGGATATGATTTCATTTACAACATTTTACATCATAACGATGAATGCTATACTGGCATTAATATTGGTTGCACTACTTAAGGCTTCCAACAAAGATAAAGACGCAGACAAAAGAATAGTAGTTAAAAGTATAACCCTATTTTCTACTTGGTTAATTATTGAAGGAGTTTTACTAAACGCCTCAATAATCCCAAATGATATAAGTAGTGTAGGACTATTTATCCTCATCTTAATTTTTGTTGTTATTTCAGGGATGCTTTTATCACCTCTGATACCAAAATTAGTCTCTTTATCCCAAGAGTTTTTACTTTTACCACAAGCTATGAGAATGTTTTTTGGAGCAGGATTTATTGTGGAAGCGGCTTACGGTATTATTCCTCTTAATTATGGGGTAATTGATGGTGTTTTGCATATCACTACTGCTTTTTTAGCTTCAGTATTAGCTATTTGTATTGCCCAAGGATACAAGGCAAATAAAGCACTCCTAGCAGTAAATCTATTTGGTTTACTTGATATTGTAGTAGTAGCTTATGGCATAGCATTTTTTATTTTAAAGGATATTGGAATTGAGCACAATGTATTTTTCGCAGTATTTTTTGCAGCCCCTATTTTTATATGGTTACATTTGATATCATTATATAAACTATACCATGAAAATAAACATGCCAAACTATTATAGAGGGTTCAATATGAAAGACTTAGATATCTACCCATTTTATGTAATGTTATCAAAAGACGAACAACAACTCTTTGATACTTTTTTAAAACCCATTAGTTTAAAAAAAGATACCATTATTCACTATCAAGGTGATATTTGTAAAGAAATTCTACTTTTAACACAAGGAAGTGTCCGACTCTATACTCAAGACGAAGACTTTTCAGAAGAGGTAACACTTTATGTACTCAAAGCAGGAGAGCAATGTCTAGCAAATACTGCCTCTGTTTTGAATTCATCTCAAACTATTGGAACGGCTGTAACACAAACAGATATTAAAGGGTATGTGATTAACGAAAAAAATGTCAAAAAGTTCATGACCATTTCTCCTTCCTACCAAGAATATATTTTTTCTTTGTATAGTAAAAAGATTGTAGATTTAACACTTACCATTCAAAGAATCAAATTTAAAAACTTAGATCAACGTATTATGGAGTATCTTGATAAAACCTCGAAAAACATTATTCATATCACACACAACGAGCTGGCAAGTCAAATGAATACTTCAAGAACCGTAGTGAGTAAAGTTCTTAAAAAATTAGAGAATAAAGGTGAGCTGTCTTTACATAGGGGATATATTGAAATTTTCTAATTGAGTTTTAGACTCATTCAGCTCCCTTTTTATATAAAAATCTACTGCTTATTTTTTTATTCAACCAAATGGTTGACTATTATCTTATTTTTGTGTTATACTTCTTTATATGATTAATTATACTGATGAAAAAATATTATCTGAATTGTTAAAAGCTGTTAGTGATACAACACGTCGAGCACTCTTAACACAAATAACTCAACAAGGGCCTAGTAGAGTTACAGATTTGGCGAAGTTTTACGATATGTCTTTAAATGCCATATCAAAACACATAAAGATTTTGGAAAGTGTCAATCTAGTTGATAGAAAAAAGATTGGCAGAACACATTGGATTGAAGCAAACTTAGACCAAATAGAAGTGGTTGAGTCTTGGTTTGTGAACCTTAAATCTATTTGGGAATTACGTCTTAATAAACTAGATGAGATTATCCAAGATGAAATTGAAAAGGAAGACAAAAAATGAGCGAGTTAAAAGTAAATTTAAACAAAGTAATCAAAGCACCTCAAGAAGCAGTATTTAATGCATGGTTAAACCCACAAACAATATCAAAGTTTATGCTTCCAATGCCAGGAATGAAAGCACCAAAAGTAGAAGTTGATGCAGTTAAGGGCGGAGCTTTTACTATTGTTATGTATGGTCAAGAACAAGAAATGTTACATAAAGGTGAATATTTAGAAATCACACCTTCTTCAAGATTGGTGTTTACTTGGGAATCAGATTTTTCACCTGCAAGCAGTACTGTTACTTTAGAATTTAGTAAGATAGATGAACAAACAACCAATATTGAATTAACTCATCTTAAATTTTACAGTGAAGAGACCAGAGGACAACATGAAGGTGGATGGGGAAATATACTTGATACCTTATTGCAAGTTTGTGAACAAAAGGTAGAAGAATGTGCCCAATAGAATACGCCAAAAATAACAAGAAAAAAAGTATTGCAATAGTTGGTATTAGTATAGTCTTTATTGCCCTACTTTCTTTTTTGTATAACAACAAAATATCTCCTCTTTCGTGGGGAATGTGGGAAAATGTAAATACTAACAATGGTCTTGCATTAGATGGTTACGATGCAGTAGCTTATCATCTACAAAACAGCACTCAAAAAGGAAATAAATCTTACGCTTATACCTACGAAAATGCAACATGGCATTTTAGCTCAAAGACCAATAAACAGCTCTTTACACAAAACCCGAAAAAATATATGCCTAAGTTTGGTGGATATTGCGCTTATGGAGTTGGAAAAGGTGCTACAGCAGCTGTTGATGTGAATGCTTGGCTGATTGAAAAAGGAGAATTGTTTTTATTTAATGACCAAGGAGTAAAACAATCTTGGTTAGATGAAAAGAAAGATGGAATTTTAAACGCTGCAAAAATAAATTGGAAAGAAAGAGTAGAAATTTAATTTGTCATAAGTAGGGTTAGTTATCTAAATGATTATATAATAATTAACTCTACTTTTTATTTACTATAGAGTATCCTAGCCCAATGTCAGTTTGAATAATATTCATTGGTAATTTGTTTCTAATGCCATTAACTAACTGTCGAAGAGAATAAGTTTCTCTAATATCATTTTCCCAAACATAATCAGTAATCATTTCCGAACTTACAGTTTTGTTGATATTAAAAATTAGTATTTCAAGGAATTTTTTTTCTTTTTTCCTAAAGTTTAAAACTTCGCCTTTATACAAAAACTTCTTGCTACCTTTTAGATATAAAAAAGTATCACTAAATCGCACATAATCCAAATCTTTGTCTAAAAGTTTATTCATTCGAACTTCTAACTCTTTAAAATCAAAAGGTTTTTTTAAGTACTCATTACATCCATATTC
>CAJXWI010000296.1 GCA_913062735.1 uncultured Arcobacter sp. | reverse complement strand
ACTCTGTTGTCTCTGGAAAAGTTAAACCTTATTCAATAATGGTTGGAAATCCAGCTAGAATGATGGGAAATAGAAATAAAAATCGAGAAACAGAATGAAGTATAATGAAATAAAAATCGGTGACAAGGCCGAAATTGTTCATACAATAACAAAAGATGATATTGAAAAATTTGTTGAATTAACTGGGGACGATAATAAAATCCATGTTGATGAAGCTTATTCTAAAAATACGGAGTTTAAAAAGCCTGTTGCGCACGGAATGTTAGGAGCTTCATTTATCTCTACAATTATTGGAACAAAGATACCTGGAGATGGCGCATTATGGTTTTCTCAAACTTTAGAATTTTTAATTCCTGTTAGAGTAGCAGATACGATAACTATAAAAGCTGAAGTAATAAATAAAATTGACAGACAAAAAATAGTAGAACTCAAAACTGACATTTTTAATCAGTATAAACAAAAAGTGACCAAGGGTGTTGCAAAAGTAAAAGTTATAGAAGAATTAGTTGTGGATAAAAATGTAGAAGCTAAAATTCACAAAACAGTTTTGGTAATTGGAGCTACCGGTGGTATAGGATATAGTTGTGCTATTGATTTAGCCAAAGATGGTTTTGATGTAATTATTCACTATAATTCAAATATTGAAAAAGTAAAAGAACTTAAAAATAAGATTGAAAAACTAGGTCAAAAAGCTCTAATCGTACAATCAGATATAACGGATAAATTTAGTATTGATAATATGTTTTTAAAAATAGAAAGAGATTTTACTGAAATCAGTGCTTTTGTAAATGCTTCAACTGTAAAGTTTGGAAATATCAAATTTAATGATTTAGAGTGGAAAGATATTCAAAAGCAAATTGAGATTAACATAGAATCAAATTTTAACTTGATGAAAAAACTGGTGCCTTTTATGGAAAAAAATAAATATGGGAAAATTGCATTTATTACAACTCAGTATACTGAACGTATTGAACCTGAAATTATTCCGTATATTACTGCAAAATCTGCATTAAATGGATTTGCAAAGTCTTTGTCAATAGAGTTAGCACCAAAAGGTATAAGGGTAAATTTAATTTCTCCTAGTATGACTGATACTGAGTTGATTTCAGATGTGCCAGAGAAAGTAAAATTGGTGACTATTGCAAAATCTCCAATAAAAAGACTAGCTAAAACATGTGATGTTTCTCAGGCAGTTGTTTATCTACTGTCAAACAGATCTGATTTTGTAACTGGTGAAACAATTAGAATTAATGGTGGGCAGGTAATGATATGATAGATGAATTGAAATTTTCGGAAATAGTAAAACTAAATAGAACTCTAGCTAACAGTTTAGATAAAAAAGAATATAATATAGCTATATTATCAAATATAATGGTTCATCAACTTAAAGATGTTTTAGAGTATGAACTTAGAATTAATAATGTTAATGCAAATGTAAAGTTGGGCGATTATGATAATATTGTGCAAGATTCTAATAAATTACATAATCTTGATTTGGCAGTAATATTTTGGGAAGCAATTAATATAGTTGATGGATTAGAATATAAAGCATCATTATTAAAAGAAACTGATTTTAACAATTTAGTGGAAAAAATCAAACTTGAAATTGACTTAGTCTTGTCAAATTTAAAAAGTACTTCTTTAATAATTGTAAATAAATTCTCTGCAGCGGTATTTACTCATTTGCTTATTGAAGATAATAATTTAGATAAATTAGTTGAAATTATAAATATACATTTATATAGTAAAAGCATTGCTAATTTAAAAATTCTAGATATTAATAAAATTTTATTTAAACTATCTGTAAACAAATCTGTTGATTTTAGGTACTACAAGTCCTCAAAAACTTTGTATTCTATTGATTTTTATAAAGAATATGTCAAGATGATAAAACCAATAGTTTTATCATCCACTGGAAACATAAAAAAAGCATTAATTTTTGATTGCGATAATACACTATGGAAAGGTATCATTGGTGAAGATGGTATTGATGGAATTGAAATTTATCATGAAATACAATTTATTGCGATAGAATTAGCAAAAAAAGGTGTAATTTTAGGCTTATGTAGTAAAAATAACTTATCTGATGTTAATGAAGTTTTGAGCAAACATGAAGATATGATTTTAAATGACAGTGATATAGTAATAAAAAAGATTAATTGGGAAAATAAAGCTACTAATTTAATAAATATTGCAAAAGAGTTAAATATTGGTATTGACAGTATTGTTTTTGTTGATGACTCTTCTTTTGAAATTAATCTTATAAAAGAAAAAATTCCACAAATTCTTACAGTACAGGTTCCAGTTAAAAGAGATGAGTATTTAACGACCATGCTTGAACTTGTGAATATGTTTTACGTTATGAGTGCTACAAAAGAAGATAGTAAAAAAAATGCTATGTACAAAGAAGAAATACTGAGAACAAATAGTCAAGATAGTTTTGAAAAAATAGATGACTATTTAAATTCTTTAGATTTGGAAATTGAACTGCACTTAGAATGTAATCATATCATTCCAAGATTATCACAAATGACTCAAAAAACTAATCAATTTAATTTAACTACAAAAAGATATACCGAGAATGATATACATAGATTTATTAATGATGAAAAGTGCATAGTAATGGCTATTGGAGTTAATGACAAATTTGGAGAAAGTGGAATTACTGGATTATGTATAATTAGAATAAATGATAATATTGCAAATATTGATACTATGCTAATGAGTTGTAGAATTATAGGTAGGAAAATTGAATATAAATATATGGATTTAATAATAAATGAGCTTAACGAAAGAGATATAGAAATATTAAATTCTAAATATATTAAAACTGTTAAAAATGAACAAGTTGAAGATTTATATGATAAATTTGGCTTTTCAGCAATACAAACTGATGATAAAAGTATCAAAAAATATAATCTTAATATAAAAGAATATAAAATGAACAATATTAATTATATAGGAGTGGTAAATGGAAGCAACAGTTAAGAGAATAATAGCTGATATATTAGGTATTGATGAGACTACAATAAATAATGAGTCTTCACCAGATAATGTCGAAGAATGGGACTCCTTAAAGCATATGAACATAATAATTGCAATTGAAGAAGAATTTAACCTAACATTTAGTGATGAAGAAATTGGAGATATGCTAAATGTTCAATTAATAATATATACATTGAATGAAAAAAAACAATAGAATGAGAGATAAAAGTTGAGTAGATTTATTGATAAAAGCACAAACCGAAAAAAACAAATTGTTAAAGACAAATTAAAAGTTATTGATGGCATACCAGTTTTTTCCATTATTGAATTTAATGTTATTGGTTCTTGTAATCGAAATTGTAGTTTTTGTCCTGTTTCAAATCCAGATGTTTATACTAAGACAATGAAAGGCTTAAGCGTCGAACTATTTGAAAAAATGATGAAAGATTTGGTTGAAATTAATTATGAAGGGAAGATATTGTTTTCTGCATTTTCTGAGCCATTATTGCACAAAAAGATAGAAGAACTTATTTTTATTGCCAGAAAATACTTACCCAATATTAAATTAGAAATGGTTTCAAATGGTGACCTTCTGACTGCAAAAAAATTGAAAAACATAATTGATGCGGGTCTTGATACTATAAGTATAAGTATGTATGATGGAGCAGAACAAATTGATCATTTTAACAAGATTAGAGAAGAGGCAAATGTAAGTGAAGATTCAATTGTTTTAAGAAGACGTTATTATGAAAATGGAAACTATGGAATAACTATATCAAATAGAAGTGGACTAGTGAATTCAAACGAGTATAGGGATAGTAATGAGGATGCAATTGTTGAATTACCATTAAAACAAGTATGTTACTACCCTTTTTATATGATACTAGTAGATTATAATGGGGATGTACTACTTTGTCCTCATGATTGGAGTAAAACACTTAAGTTTGGTAACTTAAAAAATGAAAAACTTTTTGATGTATGGCAAAATAAAGCGTTAAATAAAATTCGTAAAAGATTAAATAAATGTGATAGAAATTTTGCTGCTTGTAAAAACTGTGATGTAATGGGGACGCTTATTGGGAAAGAAAGTTATGATGCCTGGAGTGAGACCAATGTCTTATAAAGACTACTTGTCAAAATTGTATCGCCCAAATTTAAATAAAAATAATCGTAATGATTTTGTATGTTTAGATAAAAATGAACCACCATTTTGCGCATTTGATGTGATAGATAACTTGCTTACAGATGATGATATTAAAAGTCTAAGAGTTTACCCTGATCCTTATGAATTGTATGAGAAACTAGCTAAATTTGTCCAAGTCAATATAAATGAAATAATCATTACTCAAGGTTCAGAACAAGCATTAGAATTTATATTTAGAGTATTTTTAGATAAAAATGATGAAGTAGTATATCTTAATCCTACTTTTGCGATGTTTGATGTGTTTGCTTATGTACAAAATGCAAATGTAAAAACAATAGAATTTGACGATAAAATTGAACTTAGTCTTGATAAAGTTATCAGTACAATTACATCCAAAACCAAATTGTTTGTTCTTGCAAATCCAAATAATCCAACGGGTACTTCTTTTA
>CAJXWI010000295.1 GCA_913062735.1 uncultured Arcobacter sp. | reverse complement strand
AGATTTTCAAGAAGCTTGTGTTGATAAATTTACACGAGCTACACTTACAGGTTATATTTATGCTCCTACAGGCTCTGGAAAAACAAATATTGCTGCATATCTAATTGCCAAAAGAAATATAAGAACACTTTTTATTGTTCCTAAATATGATTTAGTAAAACAAACAAAAAAAAGATTTCAAGATATCTTAGATATAGATCCATCAATGATTGGTGAGCTTAGTTCTACTAAAAAAGAGTTTGGTGCTCCTATTTTAATTACTACATGGCAATCATTAAATAAAGAAGCAACATTACAAAGAGTTATAGAAGATAAATATTCAATGATTATTTGTGATGAGATGCATAAAGCTAGTGCAGATGTTTATTATAATGTTGTATCTTCAATTCCAGCCATGTATAAACACGGTCTTACTGCAACACCATATAGAAATAATATCAAAAATGAACAAAGACTTTACGATTTAGTTGGAAATGAAATCGCAAGTGTTGATATAATAGATTTATATAAAAATGGTTTTTTAGTGCAACCAAATATAAGATTTAAAGATACAAATTATAAGATAAATATAGACCAAGAATATTTAAGATCATTAGATTTTAATATCAAACTAGGAATGCTTAAAAAGAATATTGATAAATCAAAACACAGAAAAGAACTAATACTAAATGATATTAAAAAATCTCTAGAGCTTGAAAAAAGAGAGTTTAATTCTAATCAATCTGTAATTTTAGTAAATACACTTGAACTAGGACAAACTTTAAAAGAAGAGTTATCAACATCATTTAATGTCTTATATATTGATGCAAGTACAAAAGCAAAAGAAAGAAATCAAATATTTTCTGATTTAAGTGAAAACAATATCACTGATTATGTTTTAATAGGAACTTCAAAACTTCTAGGAGAAGGTACAGATATTCCCTCAATCAAAAATGTATTTTGTGCAAGTCCTGCTTACCCTCCTTTTGAAGATACAGCACGATTACAGCAAATCATAGGAAGAGCAATGAGACCATTTAAAGATAAAACTAGCGCAAATATCATCATTTACAATGATATAACAACAGGCTGGATAGATAAAAAGAAAAATGAAGTTTTAGATATTGTTTTTAATAATGTAAAACCTATCATACATTAATGATATTCTACTTTTTTGTAAGATAAAAGTCATTTTGATTAGGGCAAAAATAAACATCTAATAAAATACCATTCTCTTTAAATAAAATACCTGCTCTTTTTTGTGCTTCATATCTAGAAACATACAACTGTTTCAAACGTGCATTTCTATCACGACAATGCTTACAATCCTAACTTTGAGTATCTCTACTTTTAGGAGATAAATGCCACATATTACACTTATCACATAAATATGGCGTTAATCTACTCCCATAACGCTTCTTAGCATATTTTGCACAATCCAAAGCTTCATCTTTTGAAGTAAAAAAGTTTAAAGGTTTTTATCATGAGTACTAAAACAAGTTTCACTTTTTGTATTCATAATTCCCTCTCCACGCTTCCACGTAACTTCTTTTGCGAACTTAGTTTCTTTTTAGAGTTCAAACGTCTGTTTACAGATCCTCTTGTGGGTTTTGTAGGTACTCTTCTTTTTTGTACTACATTCACACTTTTTATTAGCTCTGCCAAACGTTCAAGTGCTTCATCTCTGTTTTGTTCTTGGCTTCTGTGCTGTTGTGACTTTATTACGATAATGCCAACTTTGTTAATACGTTTATCTTTGAGTTCTAATAACTTCTGCTTATAAAACTTTGGCAATGACGAAGCATCTATATCAAAACGCAAAGGAATAGCAGCAGAAACCTTATTGACCTTCTGCCCACCAGAACCTTGTGCTCTAATAGCAGATATTTCTACTTCGTTTTCATCTAGGGTTACGCTGTTTGATATTTTTAATTCTGACATGTTATTTTTATATCCTACTATTTAGAATTTTTAAATCTATAAATATTTTATATATAGTTTTATACAAATATGTCATATTTTATCCTAACACAACTTATTCAATATAGTAAATTTCTTAGCTAAAACTAAAAATATATGAGTACATTAAAGCTATTTTTCCTTCTTTTCTAAAATAAAACTGCATTCCCAACGGCTCTTCCCCTGACTTTGATAAAGCTAAATATTTTTATTTTTTAGCGGAAAAAGGATATGACTGTCTGAGCGTAAAGCAATGTGCTCTTTAGCACGTTGTAGAGAGTTTCGTATCCTAGCTAGCAAATCAAAATATTTAGGAACCCGAAGGGCTTTATCAACTCGTCAGTTGCTTTCTTGTTTCTTCTTTTCAAGAAAAGAAGAAAAAAAGCGCAAAGGTACTTTGTATGAGCTCTTGAAAACAATAATTTGTATAGATACTAGTATAAAAGTGGATTTACTACCCCTGGGGTGTAATTTTAAAATTTACTTATTCTGTGACGCAAACTGTGACGCAGTTTTTGTATACTTATTTTTAGAACTATGAATTACAAGAAAGGTACCTGTTCTCATTTTTAAAAAAGTGGAGATTCAACCCCAGGGGTGTAATTTTAATTTCATTCATATAAATTTTAATGATTAACATCAGTTAAAGTGCTATATATATATAATATTATTAATTCTGCAGAGGGGTATTTACTTGATAGATCAGATAAAACAATTAGAATATATAAGAGAAAAGTTATTATTTATAAAATTAAAAGTTGAGCAAGATACGAAAAGTGGATTATTTGACATAAATAAATATGGTGAAGATATATTTATGCATCTTTTAAATAGTGCCTATTCATTTAAAATAAGTAATGCCAATGAAATTTTTTATGATAATTTTCCTGCCATAGATCTAATTGATGAAGAAAATGAATTGTTTATACAAGTAACATCAACAATAACTACAGGTAAAATTTACTCCACAATTAAAAAAATAAAGAAAAATGAAAAACTAAAAAAAACTATTTTAAAAAAGATTTCTAACTTGTCTTATAATAAAGAAGAATTTGTTTTTTTATATTATATCAACTCACTAAATAATATAAGCCAAGAAAGCACTTTATTAATTGAAAAAAATATTCTAAGTTCACTAATAGATAAACAAGCAATGAATGACTTATTGGTTAATACTAATTTTAAAGGTAATGATTATATTTTTTATAAAGACAATGAACGCCTACTTTATGGAACATTTATTTCTCATTTACGTTTTTTTATATCCGCAGGTGTTGATTTATCCCATATACAAAAAATATCAAAAAAAGAAAGAATGGCTGCATTAGAAGAAATGTATGAGAAAATCATTTCATTGGTAATTGTTATTACAATTATTACTTTGATTTTTTTTATCTTTTCTTTATTATTTACAAAAAAAATTACATTAATTTTTGAAAACTACAAAAAGAATGTTATTTTAAATGAAGAAAAATACCATCTTTTATTTAATCACAGTAATGATGCATTTTTAATTTCAGAGCTTAGTAGCAAAAATGCGAAAATAATCAATTTTAATAAAACAGCCTTAAAGGTTTCTTCCTTTTCTGAAAAAGAGATTTTAGAAAAAGACTTTTTTGAACTCTTTTTTGAACTTGAATTACAAGACTTGTTAAAAACAAAAAGCATACGAAAAACAGTAAAAATGAAGATAAATAATCACCAAATTAAAACAATAGAATTGGATGCCGTTATTTATACCAATGAAAAACAGCAATTACTTTTTGCTTCATTAAGAGATATTACTGAAAGAACTTTGTTAAAAGTCGAGAAAGCAAAACAAGAAAAGTTGTTAATACAAAAATCTAAAATGGCAGCTATGGGTGAAATGATTGGTAATATTGCACATCAATGGAGGCAGCCTTTATCTCAAGTATCTGGTTTATTTGTTGATATTGAATCTGCTTATATGTATA
This sequence comes from uncultured Arcobacter sp., assembly GCA_913062735.1. The sequence goes on along the minus strand of CAJXWI010000295.1, from coordinate 686 downwards.
AAGAACTAAACAAAGACTACCTTCATAACAGAGTTAATGAAGCCAATGATTTAATTGAATATATGACTTCTGGCCCTGTAATTGTACAAGTTCTAGAAGGAGAAAATGCTGTAGAAAAATATAGAGGGATTATGGGGGCAACAAATCCTGAAAATGCTGAAGATGGAACTATTAGAAAACTTTTTGCTTTAAACATTCAAGAAAACTCGGTTCATGGATCAGATAGTCTTGAAAATGCCAAGAATGAGATTTCTTTCTTTTTTGCAAATATAGAGTTAATTAATTAATTAATACTAAACTAGAAAAATTGCCATTAATGCAACGATAGCTATAACTATAATTGTACTGTATGTTGTGAATTTTAAAAAGTTTTCATAAAATTGTTTATGCTCTTGCGTTTCTTTATCAGTTTTATTTGCCATTTTTATTTCCTATATTACTGGTGCTGAATGAACAACACCAGTTATATTATTATGTTACTTACTATTACGCAACATCATTTATTAATGCAGCAACAATCAAATTACAAGTTGCATCCCCAGCATCACCAATATCAGATGATATAGCATGAAGATTTGCTACTGTAGTATTTGGTAATCTACCAAACCAAGTTTGTGATGGCCCGATAAACACACCATTAGCCAAACTGTATGCGGCTGTTTCACCAGCAAAACCAAGCATCACTC
>CAJXWI010000294.1 GCA_913062735.1 uncultured Arcobacter sp. | reverse complement strand
TAGAAAAATCTCTATTTTAATTACGTAAAAGAAATATTTCAATTTGTAAGGAAAGAAAAAATTGCCTTTAAAGTATAAAATATTAAGCTTAAATATCTTCATTATTTGCTTAACACTCTTGTTTATGTTTTTAATATATGATTCTTATAAATTAAATCAAAACAATACATCCAAGAAGGAAATAAAACAAATTGTTCTAATAAATAAAGAATTTATGACTAACAACTTACAATATATTAAAAAAGAGCTAAAACAGAAAGAAGCTGTTTTTTTAAAGATAGAAAATGAGATTAAGAACATATCTATTGTTTCTAACACGGATGTAATAAAACTAAAAGAAAAACTATCAAATCAATTTTCCTTAAAAGAACAAGAACTGTCACTTGAGGTTTTTACTTTAAATAAAGAGTATAAAATAGTTCAAAGCAGTAATAACTTTGATCTTGGCTATGATATTTCTATAAACAAAAATGAAAAAAAAACCCTCGATAATATTTTTAAATTATATAGTTTAAAACAATCTTCTGGTGTGTTTTTTGATGCTTTTGATCAAACAATTAAAAAATATGCATTTTTTAAATTAAAAGACTCTTCTTATATAGGCATAAGTATAATTTTTGAATTTTCAAAAAAACACAAAGAAGCATTTAAAAATTTACTTATTTCCTTACATACAAAACTTGATTATCGTTATGTTATTAGAGATACAAATAAAGTCGAGTATACAATGGAACTTTTTATGAGTAGAAATGACTTTTCATCACGGGCAGAATATTATACAAAATTGCATAAAAATAAAAAAATTTCTGTTAAGGATTACTCCTTTATTAAAGCAGCAAAAGAAGGAAAAGAACACAGTATTAAAAAAGGTAATAAGCTTTACACGTACGTACCATTACTTAAGAAAGACAACAATATATTGCCACTTTTTGCGGACATAGTACTAGAAATTGAGTCAGATATTTCTTCAGAAAAACTGTTTTTCCAAAAAACATATCAGTATGTCATTTATTTTGTGTGGATGTATATTTTGATGATTTTGATGATTTTTTATTTTATTACTTCTTATCATAATATAGAACGAGATCTTAAAAAAGCAATTTTAAAAAATAAAAATCTGGTTAAATATAATAAAAATTTTATTGCAAATATGGTACATCAAATTAGGACACCCTTGGCTGTTATAATGAGTAATCTTTCACTCTTGGAGTATTTTAATGAGGATAAAAACAAATATTCCAATCAAATTAATGCCTCTATTACAACCTTGTCAAATTCCTATGAAAACTTATCGTATATAAATTCTTACGAGTCTTTATTATATAAAAATAAAAAAATTGATTTAAGTGATTTTTTGAAAAAAAGAGTTGCTTATTTTGATTTGGCTGCAAATGCGAATAAAATGAATTTAATTACGAATATAAATGATAATATTTTTTTTACAATTAATGACCTTGAGTTGGAACGTATTATTGATAATACTATCACCAATGCAATTAAATATTCCCACTTTGAAAAAGATGCTTATATTACATTAAAAAAGAGTTCAGAAGGTATAATAATTAGTTTTAAAAATCAAGGGTATAAAATAGAAAATGAAGAAAAATTATTTGAAAAAAAAGAAAAAGAAAAAAATCAAGAACGCATGCATTTAGGACTTTATGTTATAAGCTTAATATCAAAAAAACATAATATAAAGATTGTATTTAGAAGAGAAAATGATTTTAATATTTTTGAATATCATTTTACTAATCCAGATGTAGTTTAATAAATAAAGAGGCAAGAATGAGTTTAAACGTTGTAATAATAGAAGATGATATCCAACTTAATTTAGTTATATCAGAATATTTCACTTTGAAAAATTTTGAAACAATTTGTATTTATGATGGAATAGAAGCAGTAGATTTTATTGAAAAATCAAATTCCAATAAAATTGAATTATATATTATTGATATTAATTTACCTTCATATAATGGTCTTGATATTGTAAAATTTATTCGAAAAACAGATATTAATACACCCATTATAATAGTAACGGCATCCCTTGAAATTCAAAACTTCACAGATGCTTTTGATTTTGGGTGCAGTGAATATATAAAAAAACCTTTTCATATAAAAGAACTTGAGATTCGTGTGAACAAGCTCTTAAATAAAGAGATTAAAGTAATATATTTTTCTGATGATTTTTATTATGATGAAGAAAAAAAATCTTTTTCATATCAAAAAGAGATGATAGAATTGCGGTTTAAAGAACAGCGTTTGATTGAAATATTGTTGCAAAATGCGAACAAACTTGTACCTACAGAAATTATTTATGATTATGTATGGGAAGGAGAAATACGTGAACTGTATCCTTTACGACAACTGCTAAGAGATATTAGAAAAAAACTTCCTATGGATATTATTACTACAAAAGTAAAACAAGGTTATATTATTAAAACCAAGCAGTGCAAACAATAGGATGTGTTAAAAATGAGAAACAAATATTTTCTTATCTTGTTAAATATAATTATTACTTTCCTCTCACTTTATTTTACTTATACTCTTTTTGAGAGTTATAAAGAGGAGCAGAAAAATAAAATTGCTGCATATTTAGATAAGCGCATTAAAATAAACAAAAGTTTTATTAAAAATGCTTTTGTAAGCATTCAAAACGAGATTGAAGCAAATGAGAAAATATTTCTACAAATGCATAAAGAAGCATTGCAAATACTTAGAAAAAAGGGAAAAATAAATATTGACGTGCTTAAACAAATACTTCAAAAAAAATATGATATTTCAAATATTGATTTCCATCTTTTTTATATTAATGAAAACTATCTTATTACGGAATCAACGTATTTAAATGATGTAGGTTTTGACTTATCTCTCGTCCCTGATGCACGTAAAGAATTAGATCGTACCAATAATGATAAGTTGGTACATTATTCAAATACAATTTCTATTGATATTATTAATTCTGATGTTAAAAGTTACTCTTATGCCAAGGTTAATGATTCCTATTATTTAGAGATGGGTTTTATTAATCATAGTATAAAAAGTATTCTTAAAGAGACAATGAAGAATATTCAAATAATTACGGATAAGAGAAGCCAACTTTATAGAATTGAGAAAAAACTAGATGAAACAGAATATTATGATAATGTACTGGATAAAAATACGAATTTGTCAAAAGAAGAGTATATTAAATCACGAACAAAGTTTCCTACAGGTATTACAAGCGATAATTTAATTATAAATTCTAATCGAAAAGAAGAAATATTAAAGAAGTATTTGGATGATTCAATCGTATTCTATATTCCACTAATTAAAAAAAACAACAAGTACTTAGATGTAATGGGAGATTTTGTATTAGAACTTTATATTGATATGCAGTATGAAAAAGAATTAAAGGAAAGAATTACTTTTTATTATTATCTTTTTGTTCTTATTCATATGATTTTACTTATTATCATCTATTTTTTTACAAAAAAATATCATCTTTCCCAGCTTGCACTGGAAAAAGAAATAAAAGTTAAAGCGTCTGTATTAGAAGAAAATAGAGACTTTATTACTTTAATGACTGCACATATGCGTACTCCTTTATCCATTATTATGAATAATTTTACATTTTTGGAAATGAAAAGTTCAAGCAAACTTCATAAATATTTACTTCAGATTAATTCAGCTATTAATATGTTGAAAAAATCCAATGATGATCTTGAATACCTAAGTGCTAATTCACATATTATGTATTTAAGTACTTCTGTGAACTTAAGCAGTTTTGTCCAACATCGCATTGAATTCTTCTCTTCCATTATTGAAGTTCAACACCGTGAACTTAGTTATTCTTTTGATGAAGAGGTTTATATAGAAATTAATGATATAGAGTTAGAGCGTTTAATTGATAACAACCTCTCAAATGCAATTAAATATAGTTATGAAAATAGTGTAATTATTATATCTCTGTATAAAACTAAAGAAAAATATTGTTTGAGCTTTGCGTCAAAAGAAGTAGCTATCAAAGATACAAAAAAAATATTTAATAAAAACTATCAAGAAAATAATGATGCAAAACGTGGCCTTGGATTAGGTTTATTTATGGTGGAAACAATTTGTAATAAATATGATATTTTTTATGAGGTGAAATATGAAGAGAAAATGAATATTTTCAAATACTATTTTAAAGAATAGTGGAGAGTATAAAAATAAAGATGGCTGTCCTTTATGGTCAGCTTAACTAGGCATTAGCCATTTTCAGTTATAAGGAATACTATGATAATTAAGGCAATATTATTTGATCACGATGGAACAATTGTTGATTCAGAAAAAGCTCATTTTGAAATGTGGAGAAATGTTCTAATAGTATATGATATTGAACTATCGTATGAGGAATATACAAATCAATATGCAGGTATTCCGACAACTACAAATGCAATAACAATAACTGAGAATTACTCCAGATGCAACTCCATTTGAGCTTGTGAAGGCTAAGAATGAACAAAGTAAGCAATATTTGTTGAAACAAGCATTCCCTCTTATGAAAGGTGCGATTGATTCAATTCGTTACTTTCATAAGCAAGGCTATAAAATTGGTATCGTT
>CAJXWI010000293.1 GCA_913062735.1 uncultured Arcobacter sp. | reverse complement strand
GATCCCTCCTAAGGATCAGATGCAGGTTCGATTCCTGCCGGGATCATTTTAAAATTTTCATAAACGAATAAAACTATTATTAATAGCTTTTAACCATTTTTTTTTATTTTCCATATCAAATATTAAATCCACACTGCTTTCAGATAAAGTCCATCTTTCCAATTCTATTTCACCATCAAGTTGGCCGATATTCCATGCTGCAAGTCCTAATATCACTAAACTTTTTTTTGGTCCTTTTTTTTCTGCAATTTTAACTAAAGTTGTTAAATCACTGCTTGTAGATAAATTATTATATTTTTTTGTAGTTTCATTTTTGTAATCATTTGAGTGTAGTATTAACATTTTATTTTCATCTACTGGCCCTCCCCAAAAAATTGGAATTTTAACATCATAAAGTTTTTTTTTATTTATCGATGGGTCATCTATTTTGCTTATTAATGAACCTAAAGTAATTTTTCCTAATGGTTTGTTTATTACAACGCCTAACGCTCCTTTTTTATCATGTTCTAGCATTAATATTACTGTTTTTTCAAATCTATCGTCTTTCATTTTTTCTGTGGCAATCAAAAAGTGATCTTTGACGCTGCTATAAAATTTGCCTTTTAGGTAATTTTTGGGACTCTCGGCTAAAGCGAAGATGTAATGAAATAACGATATTTGAAATATAAAAAACAATAATAATACAAACTAATAAAAATAAAGGATTTAGAATGAGACAATATGAGAGTTACAAATGTAACACATGTGGAAATGAAGTTGAAGTTCAAAATGTTGGAACAGGAACACTATCTTGCTGTAATCAGGACATGGAGAATGTCACAGAAAGTTTAACTCAAGTAAATTTATTAAAAGCATTTGCAGGGGAATCACAAGCAAGAAACAAATATGAATACTTTGCAAATATTGCACAAAAAGAGGGATACAGAGACATAGCATATCACTTCCAAAGAGCTGCAGACAATGAAAAAGTACATGCAAAACTTGAATTAAAGTTATACAATAAACTAACAACAGGTAATGAATTTGGAGACACACTTGAAAATCTAAATATTGCAGCTGATGGTGAGAGTTATGAAAATATCACAATGTATCCAGAGTTTTCTCGGCTTGCAAAAGAAGAAGGGGAAAAAGAAGCCGCAAGATTATTTGCAGGAATTGGAAAGATTGAAATTGAACATGAGAATATGTATAAAGAATTAATCAGAAGATTAAGTGCTGGAGAAGAACATGCAAGTATCAATGACGATGAAGAATGGATTTGTGAAGTCTGTGGTCACGTGCATAGAGGTAAGAAACCACCTAAAACATGCCCAGTTTGTAAACATCCACAAGAGTATCAATCAAGATTAAATTCAAAAAAATAAGCAACACTAAAGTTAGTGAAAAACTTTCACTAACTTTGTCTAAAAGATTTAAAAACATACAAAGAAGTTTTCACTATAATTACTTATGATTTTCAAAGTACTTATTAGCACCCTACTTTTATTAACTTCAATATATGCAAAAGATTTTAAAGTTGCATCTTATAATGTGGAAAACTTATTTGATTTAAATTATGATGGAACTGAATACAAAGAATATATTCCCAATAAAATATCATCATGGAATCATAAAAACTATGTCATAAAATTAAAAAATATTTCAAAAGTAATTAATGACCTAAATGTTGACATTATAGCTTTGCAAGAAGTTGAATCATTAAAAGCTTTAAAAGATTTATTAACGTATACAAAAAAATACAAATATTACTCTTTTGTAAAAAACAAGAGAAGTGCTATTGGTTTGGCTATTCTAAGTAAGTATAAAATTTTAGAAACCCAAGAAATTAAAATTAATACAAAAAATAAATACAGTAGACCTATCCAAAAAGTTAACATAAAAATAGAAAATAAACAAATCACCATTTATAACAATCATTGGCCTTCAAAAAGAGCAGCTGAAAATGAAAGAATAGAATATGCACTTACTTTACAAGAATACCTGAACCAGCAAACAAAGAGTGATTATATTTTACTTGGAGATTTCAATTCTAACTACAACGAATTCAAAACCTTTGAAAATGATAAGAACCTGAACAATACATACGGAAATACAGGAATAAATCAAGTTTTAAATACAAGTATTTTAAAAAGATACATATCAAAGCAAAATATTTCATCATTTAAAAAAACTGTGCATTATAATCTTTGGTTGGACAAACAATATCAAGATAGATATTCATACAAATACAAAGGTCAAAACAATACTCCAGATAATATTTTACTTAGTAGCTATCTTTTTGACAACAAAGATGTCTCCTATGTAAACAATAGCTTTCAAGTATTTAAACCCGAGTATTTATACAAACACAACAAGATTCAACGTTGGAAAATTCTTGGTAAAAATAGAATACATGCTGGCCGTGGTTATTCAGACCACTTACCAATATATGCAGTGTTTTCAACAAATGAGTATACTAACTATACAATAACCAAAAATAATCTAGGCTCAATGACAGATATATCCTATCTGTATAAAATCGAAAATCTAGACAAACCTATTACTTTAAAAAATGTTATTGTCATTTATAAAAACAAATCAAATGCAATTATAAAACAACTTAATAACAGAGCAATTTATATTTACAAAGAAGCCAAGGAATTGAAACTTGGTAAAATGTACAATTTAGAAGTGAGCAAAATAAAGAACTATCATGGATTAAAAGAAATAGTAAAAGTTAATACCTATAAATTTAAGAAGAAATTCACTCAATACAAAACCTTGTACACGCAAGCAAATACAATAGATGTTTTAGATTTTAATTCTCAAAATGAAATAATAACTAATTTATCTGGTATCTATAAAAAAGGTTATTTACATTATTTGGAAAAAGATATAAAGAAAAAAATAAAACTTTATGCTAAAAACCGTTCACTTTTACCTAAAAATGGGCAAAAAATAAATATAATATCTGGGCATTTGAGTTTTTATAAATCAAAAGCACAAATAATAATCTATAAAGAAAGTGATTTTAGTGTTAATTAAATCTATATTTACAAACAGCAGTGGTATATTATTTTCAAGAATCTTAGGTTTTGTACGAGATTTATTAACAGCATCAATTTTAGGTGCAAATATATATTCTGATATCTTTTTTGTCGCTTTTAAACTTCCAAATTTATTTAGACGAATATTCGCTGAAGGTGCATTTACACAGGCTTTTATTCCAGCTTATGCCAAGAGCATTCACAAAATTCAATTTTCATCGGCCATATTTGTATCCTTTTTTGCATTTATTATGCTCTTATCTTTAGTTGTAACCTTATTTTCTAAAGCCGTAACTCATATGATTGCACTTGGATTTGATGAGAAAACAGTTGATTTAGCAGCACCATTACTGGCTATAAACTTCTATTATTTACCTCTCATTTTTGTTGTAACTTTTATGGCTGCCCTTTTACAATATAAACATCACTTTGCAACCACCGCATTTTCAACCGCACTATTAAACCTTGCATTAATTGGGGCATTGATAATATCTAAAGATATGGGAAAACATGAAATAACATACTACATGTCTTATGGAGTAATCATAGGAGGTTTTTTACAAGTACTTGTTCATATAATTGCAATAAGAGCCAATAAGTTGACAAAAATATTCAACTTTAAAAAAATCCAATTAGCACAGAAACGTTTTTATAAAAGTTTTATGGGTGCAACAATTGGAAGTTCAACTGCTCATATTTCAGCTTTCTTGGATACATGGTTGGCATCATTTTTAGTTAGTGGTAGTATCTCCTACTTATACTATGCCAATAGAGTATTCCAATTACCTCTTGCCTTGTTTGCAATTGCCACCACAACCGCACTGTTTCCGATGATTGCGAGGGCAATAAAAAATAACAATGAAGAAAAAGCCTTACAGTTAATGAAAAAATCAACCCTAATTTTGAGCTCACTGTTGTTAATATCTTCATTAATTGGAATATTCTTTAATAAATTCATAGTTGAATTACTATTTGAAAGAGGAGAATTTCTAAGCACTGATACTTCAAACACTGCTATAATCCTATCTATGTACTTGATTGGCCTAGTCCCATTTGGAATTGCAAAGATATTTTCACTATGGTTATATGCACATGAAAAACAATTTTTAGCTGCGAAAATCTCAATCAAAGCTTTAACTTTTAATATAGTTTTTTCTTTAATATTAATTAAACCTTATGGGGCAGCAGGCCTAGCCTTCGCAAGTACCATAAGTGGGTTTGTACTTTTTTACCTCACAATTAAGGAATTTGGGCTTAAAAAATTCTTAATTTTAATGAAAAGTGTGTAATATCGTAAAACTTACGACTTAATTCCTTTTTTTAACCTATATTTAATCGATTTTCGATAACATTGCGCAATTATAATGCAATATATTTAAGGAAAAATTCATGCTATTTAGAACACTCTTAACCATCTTTTTAGTCACTACAACTTTGTTCTCCAAAGAAATTGGAATTTACGAACAACAAGAAGTTGCAATTGACTTAGATCTAAAATTTACAAACGAATATAACCAAACAAAAACTCTTCGTGAATATATGAACGACAAACCTACTATTTT
>CAJXWI010000292.1 GCA_913062735.1 uncultured Arcobacter sp. | reverse complement strand
TACTTTAATTCCACCATTTCCTGCAATATGAATTTCCCATCCAGAATCAACAGCAATAACACCAATATCTTTAATAGTAGCTTCTGCACAGTTTCTTGGACATCCTGAAACGGCTATTTTAAATTTATGTGGTGTCCATGAACCCCAGGTAAATTTTTCAATATCAATACCCGTTTGCATCGCATCTTGTGTTCCAAATCTACACCAAACATTTCCTACACATGTTTTAACTGTTCTAAGACCTTTTGCATAGGCTTGTCCAGAAACAAAACCTACATCATTTAAGTCTTTCCACATAGGCTCTAACTGATCTTTTCTAACCCCCAACATATCAAGTCTTTGACCCCCTGTAAACTTTACAGTGGGAACATCATATTTAACCGCAATATCAGCCATGTCTTTTAACTCTTGAGCAGAAGTAACCCCACCCCAAATTCGTGGAACCACAGAATACGTACCATCTTTTTGGATGTTTGCAAATACTCTGTCATTTACTAAAAGTGATCTTTTATCATTTTTGTATTTATCATCATTGTATTTAACCAATAAATAATAATTAATAGCAGGTCGACACTTGATACAACCATCTTCATTTTTCCAAGCTAAGTTTTCAAATACTTCATACACTGTTTTATAATCATTTGAACTTATGCAGTCTTTTATTTCTTTATGTCCAACATCACAACAAGGACAAATACCTTCTTGAACATTACTTTGGTATTCATCCCCTAAAGTATGCACTAAAACTTGCTCAACTAATCCCAAACAAGATCCACAAGAAGCTCCTGCTTTTGTACATGTTTTTACATCGTTTAGTGTTTTTAAATCTTGATCTTTAATCGCACAAACAACGCTTCCTTTAGTGATACCATTACATCCACATATTTCTTCATCATCACTCATTGATGCAATATCATCACCCCCATGACCACTGTCACCTAAGGCAGATTTTCCAAATAATATTTTATGTCTTAAATCACTGATATTGCTTTCTTCTTTTAATAGTTTTAAATACCAAGAAGCATCGCTTGTTTCTCCATATAAAACAATACCAATAATTCTGTCTTCATAAATTACGAGTTTTTTATAAATACCAAATTTTTCATCTAATAAAATTAAATCTTCTGTTGTTTCATCGCCTAAATAATCTCCGGCAGAAAATAAATCCACTCCTGATATTTTAAGCCTGGTTGATAAAGTAGAACCTGCATATCCATCACTTGGAACATCTGCTAATTTTTTAGCACAAAATTTTGCTTGTTCATATAAAGGGGCAACTAAACCGTAAGTATTTCCTCCATGTTGTGCACACTCTCCAATTGCAAAAATACTTTCATCACTGGTTTGTAAATGGTCGTTTACTACAATTCCTTTTTTAATATCAAGATCTGCTTGTTTTGCTAGTTTTGTATTAGGAATAATTCCTGTTGCAAAGACTACAATATTAGATTCTACACTGCTACCATCTGTAAAAGAAACTTTTTCAACTATATGCTCACCTGATATTTCTTCTATTGTAGTATTTAATTTGAACTCTATTCCATAGGCTTCAAGATTTTTTTGTAAAAGTCTTCCCCCCGTTGAGTCAAGTTGTTGACTCATAATAGAAGAACTTCTGTGAACTAAAATAGTTTTAATTCCATGCATTGCTATACCATAAGCAGCTTCTAATCCAAGAAGACCACCACCTACGACTACAGCAGTTTTATCTTTTGAAATAAGTTCTAAAATAGTATCACTGTCTAATTTAGTTCTAAAACCAATAACATTTTTAAGTTCACTTCCCTTGGTTTTTGGAATAAAAGAATTAGAACCCGTAGCTATTAATAGTTTGTCATAAGATAATACTTTACCACTTTGTGAGGTAACCGTTTTTTTATCTTTATCAATAGCTATTGCTGCATCGCCTTTATGCAAAGTAACATTGTTTTCATCATACCAAGTTTTATGATTGATAATAGTATCTTCAAAAGATTTCTCCCCTGATAAAAGGTAGGATAACATGATTCTATTATAGTTATAATGTGGTTCGTCTCCTATAATAGTAATATCATATTTATCTTTTGTGATATCAAAAAGATCCTCAATGGTTCTTAAACCACTCATTCCATTTCCAATGACTAGAAGTTTTTCTTTCATGCATATTCCTTGTTCATATATTGATTTTGTTTTACGGTACTTAATAGTTGTAGAGATAATTCTTCTTTACTGTATTTGATTCCAGAAGGAACTTTTTTACTGTGGACTTGCACTGCACATTGTTTATAATTTGGTTCAAAAGATTTTGGATCAAACTCTGCAATGGTTACTTCGTTGATTAATTGTCTTGAATAGTGAAAAGGAACAAAAATATGACCACTTTTTATTGTTTGGGACTCTTTTACTATAATATCTTTTGTTTGTCCTCTTAGGAAGAAATACTTAATCTCTCCCCACTTTTTACTTTTAATTTTTTAGCATCAGAGGGGTTTATTTCTATCCAAGCTTCGGGACATAGGTTATTTAAGATACTTATCTCTTTTGTTTTTGTTCTTGTATGCCATTGTTCTACTGTTCTTCCTGTATTTAAAATTAAAGGAAAATCAAGACTAGGTTGATCTTTAAATGGTAACCAGTAAAGTTCTAATAATTTAGCTTTTTTATCAGGTGTAGAAAAATCGATTTTGTCATCATAAAGTCTTGCTTTCCCTTTTGGAAACTCTTTATTACAAGGCCATTGAATTCCACCTAGTTTTGCAATCAAGGAATAAGACATTCCTGTATAATCGCATAATCTACCAGCTGAGATTTTTTTCCATTCTGTAAATGCATCAAGAGGCTCACTCCAAGAAGGGAATAAACGCTCATTTACACCTTCAAAGTATTTTGAAAACTCTAACACAATATGAAAATCGCTTTTTGTATTTGCTCTTGGTTCAACTGCTTTTTGTGCATAATTACAACGACGTTCAGAATTGGTATACGTACCTTCTTTCTCACCCCAAGTAGCAGCAGAAAAAACAATATCAGCTGCTTGAGTGGTTTCACTTTTAAAAGCATCTTGTACTACTAATAATTCTAATTTATCAAAGGCTTCTCGCAGTTTTATTTGATCTGGAAATGAAACCAAAGGATTGGTTGCAACTATATACAAGGCTTTTATTTCACCTGCATTAATGGCATCAATTATTTGAGGATAAGAATAACCTCTTTTTGTGGGTACATCGCAATATGGAACATTTGCAATTTTTGCATACTCTTCTCGATCTTCTTTTGAAGCAAAATTTCTATAACCAGGAAGTGAAGAGGTAAATCCAACTTCTCGTGTACCCATTGCATTACACTGTCCTGTAATTGATAAAGCACTTGCACCTTTTCTTCCTAGGTTTCCTGTAATTAATGCAAGGTTGTTAATAGCACTTACGGTATCTGTTCCTATTGAACTGTGATTAATTCCCATGGTCCAAGCAGACAGTGCCGCTTTTGCACTTGAATATGTTTTTGCAATCTCATATAAATCTTCTTTTTTTATTCCAATAATTTCAGACGTTTTTGCAGGTGAATAATTGTTTAAGATATGACTTTTAAAGTTTTCATAATTCGATGTTTTTACTTTAATAAAGTCTTTATCTACCCAATTATTCTCAATTATAATATAAGCTAAGGTATTCATTAATGCTAAATCAGATCTTGGATTTAAAGGAACAAAAATATCTGCCATTGAAGCTGTTTTTGAATATCTGGGGTCAATTACAATTATTGTTGGTTTTTTCCCTGTAATTTGTTCGTTTTTTTGTATATGTAATTTTAAGATGGGATGATTGTCTGCAATATTTGCACCCAATAACATAATTACATCAGCATGTGAAAAATCTTCATAAGCACCTGGAGGTCCATCGCTTCCAAAGGTTTGCTTATATCCCATAACAGCTGATGCCATACATAAGGTAGTATTTCCATCATAATTCGTGCTTTTTAAGCCCATTTGCATAAATTTTCCAAGGGTGTAAAATTCTTCGCTTAATAACTGCCCTGTTGAAATACATGCCACCGATTGCTTGCCATATTTTTCTTGAATGTTTTTAAAAGAATCGCTTGTTTTTTTAAAGGCTTCATCCCAAGATACTTCTACAAGGTTCCCTTCTTTTCTAATCATTGGACCATCGTATCTGTTCGAACTTGATAAAATTTCATGCTCACTTAAACCCTTAGGGCATAAGGTTCCCATATTTACAGGATGAGCAGGATCACCTTTTGTATAAACAGCTTTATTATTTTTAACTCCAATATACAAACCACAACCAACACCACAATATCCACAGGTACTTCTTACCCATTTTGTAGGTGCTTTTTCTTTGGCTACTTTTCCAAAGATATTATCATCTACTAAAGCAAATTTTTCCATTTGAACATCAACACCTAAAAACTTTTTAATTTTATTAATCATCGTTGATTCCCTGCAAAAAAGTGCCCAGCTAGACCATGTGCTACGGCTGTTTTATAAAACAATGAACGTTCAATTATTTCAGATACAAAAGAAGAAAGAATACTTAAGCAAGCCATTATTCCTGCGATTACATAATATTCGTTTAACAATAGAATAAGTACGA
>CAJXWI010000291.1 GCA_913062735.1 uncultured Arcobacter sp. | reverse complement strand
TTTTTCTTCAACAATTTCACCTTCTTTTTCCATTAATTTCTTTTTTTCTTTTTTTCAAAACAATTTTAACAGTTAAATTCTTTTGTAAATCAACTTCACCTGTTTTTGTCATATAACCTTCTTTAGATATTTTAATTTTATAAATATCTTTTTTAAGAACCATACCATCATAATATTTTGGACCTATATTTGTAATTTGTATTTTTGCATCGTAGGGAATTGTTTTTACTGTGAGTTTAGCCGCACTAAGATTTTCATCTTTAAAATTAGAGGATAGGTCTTTAATGGTATATGATTGTAGTTTAGAAGGTAGGGTAAAATAAAAGTCTCCATCTACACTGCTGCTTGTCCATGGTCTTTGTTTTCCTTTTGTTTTTTCTTTAACTTCTCTTCTAGTATTTTTAAATACTCTATCAAGCTCATCGGTTTTCGACATGTTACTTAAAAGGATTTCTGTAAAAAGTCCATTCTCACCATCCCCATCACTCGCCGTTGCATTTGGACTGGTTGCATAAGCTATATACATACCGTTTGCATCTTGTAAAGCCGATAAACCACCACTTCCACTTCTACTAAAACTTCGCTCATATGGATTATTTCTACAGGCATCTAAAATCACAATATTTAGTCTGTTGTTCGCTCTATCTAGTTTACGTATTATTAAATCTAATCCAACGCTGTAATACCCTATATCATCTTCGGATTCAATATTTGCATTAAGTGGTATTAAATAATTCTTTCCTTCAACCTCAGCTCCATGTCCAGCATAATAAAAAAGTCCAACCCCACCCTTTTTAATTTTATTTCCAAATTTTTTTATGGCTTTTTCCATCTGAACTTTATTTGAATTGATTAAATACATTACATCAAAACCTCTATTTTCTAAGAAGGTTTTTACTGCTTGAGCATCATTTACCGTATTTTTTAAATACTTGTGTTTATATTTACTATTTCCAATTATGAGTGCAGTTCTTTGCTCTTGAGCCATCTCTTTGAGTTTTAATTTTAAGGCGCGTTCACTGACGTTTGCAAAAGCATTGATACTATAAATAAAAATACATAGAATTATTATAATTTTTTTCATTCTGCTATTTCTCTAGAGTTGTAAATTTTAATATGGCTTCTGCTTTTTGAAGCTCTATATTTACACTTTTCTTTTTAAGACCTCTCATATTTGAAATAGATCTTTTAGCACTAATGGTTTTTTTATTTTTATCCACTATTACATCATACTCTTCCCCATTTATTTTTTGAGTTTGTATATTGGGTAACTCATCTAAAATATCTATGTTTGTTGCGAATACTTGAAGTACTTCTACTCCAAAAGGAGGATATATTTCAAATTCTCCAATACTTACCCATAAGTTTGAGTTTTGATACGGAATATATTTTTGAAATCTTTCATTGTTTTTCTTTTCATTTAATGGAAGCAGATATTGTATTTGTTTACCAGCCTTAGTTCTCATATTTCCTATTATGTATATATATGCCTCTTTAGATACTTTTACTTCTATATTTACAGCAGCACCTTTTATAAAAAGTAAATTCTTTGTCATTTTATTCATTCTTGTTTGCACATTAAGATTTTCATCTAACACTGTTTCCTTCAAAGTAGCATATTCATTTACCTCAGGCATATAATATTTTTTATTTGTTGACTTTATTTTCATCTTTCCCATTGCTATGAGTTCAATATCACCAAACTCATCATACAAAGCAGCTTTTACAATAAGGTGGTCGTTTTTTAAAAAATAGTTACCCAAGATTTTATACTTACTGCTGTTTCGTGACGTTAAGTACATTGTTTTATTTAACTCTTTTTCCAAGTGATTTTTAAACTCAGATGAAAAAGAGGAATAAGTATCTTTATCTTCATAGGAAAATGCTAAAACTCTTATTGAGTTTTTAATCTCAGATTTTTTGATTATATTTGCCAGAACTTTTGATAAGCCCTCAATATCTTGTGCTGTTACGTCGTAGAGTTGACTTAACTCATTTTCAATAAAATAAGGTGTGATCTTCGGTTTTAATATATTCTTTTGCTTTAAAAGTTTAGCAACAAGTGAATACTTTTCATAGTTCTCCATTTTTTTATTCAGTGAGTTTAGGATTTTTTCTTTTAGGGATAAATTTGTCTGTTTTGTATAATCTTCCCAAATAGTATCCAATTCGTTTGCCAATTCATTTGCACGTATTTTATATATAGGAGCCGCATCCTTTTTATCAAAAGACATTAACAGATAATACGTTTCATCTTCTATACCCTGGTTTTCTTTAGTTGCCCCATGGATTGGCAAATCAGATATGATAAAAATTTTTTGTTTAAAGTTTTGAGTAAACTCATCTTTTAAGAGTCTTTTATCCAAAAACTGAACAGAAACGACTTCTGAGAACAATTGAGTTGATATATCTGCTAAAGCTTCATTTAAAGCCGCTTTTTCATATTTGTCATTTGATACTTTTTGTTGAACCAAGGCATAGATTTTATTATCATCTTTTATATACATTCCTTGTTGATCCTCTTTTATCCATGATGCATTTAAAAATAAAGCAAAACCCAACAAAATCAATAAATATTTTTTCATCATCATATTTTCCTTTTAGAACTTACAAACTTTCCAATACTTTTTGATTAACTTTTTCGTAAATACCTTGCAAGATAACGTCAATATCGGCTTTTTCCATAGTATATAAACCATATATTGTAAAATCAAGTTTATCTTCATAAATTGACTGCTCTTTAAAAAAATCTAACTTTATATTTAAAAATTGATTATTTAGTACATCCAGTGTTATTTCTTTTGTTTCTTTATCAAGATTTTTCCAATCATATGAGATTTTTATCTGCTTTAACGCCATATCATATAACTCTTTTGTAAACTCAATTCTTGCATTATCTTTTAATTCTTTTTTACTTTCTTGTATATTAAACAATTGAAGAGGTGCTACTATGGTTAAGGCATAACTATGGTCTAAATAGTGTTTTTCCTCTTCAATCCATTTGGGTGCATTATCAAGTCCATATAAAAAAATTAGAATAGGTAATAAGCCTATTGCAAACATAAATCCAGCAATTTTTAAAACAATTCGCTCAGTTATTAGATTTTTAACAAACTCAGTCATCATCAATTCTTTGTGTTACTATTTTGGCTGTTGCAGTGGCTCCTACTTCAATCTCTACACCACTTAGTTTATGGTTTACCTCTTTTATCATAAAAGGTTCAATGGCATTGGCCCATATCAAACTTTTAAGTATAGATATTTTCAAAATATTGTCCCCAGCAATAAACATTGCCATCTCTTCATCTATTTTTGTATTGGGTATTTTTTTCAAAACAAGCTCAATTGTTGGCTCCAAACCATTATGAATAATATACTCTTCTACTTCATAGCCCAAATTTTTAAAGGACCCATTTAAAGAAGAAACGATTTTTAATATACCAATGAGATAATCTTTGCTTAATTTAAAAGTTTTTTCTTCAATGTATTGCATCATTTCTGATTTTTTCACATCAATTTGTTTAATTCCTTTTAGAGTAAGTTCATCCAGACGAATATGGTTTTTTTTTGCAAGGTTCATAAACCTGCTCACATCTTTTTTATTTTGATTGAGAATGGATATTTCAATCAAATATTTAATGGATTCTTTCTCACCATTGTTTAAAGAAGATATGAAATACTGCTTTGCACTTTCATAGTCTTCTTGATTATAGAAAAAAACTCCAAGTTTCATAAAAGCTTTACTACTACCTAAGTGGGCTGCCCTTTTATAATAGTTTAACGCTGTTAATTTGTCCTTTTTCCAGTGAGAACCGCTCTCATATGCATGGGCAAGCATAAGTATGGCTGATATATTATTGGCTGTTGCCAATTCATCAAGGCCTTCTTTGAATAAAAGTACATTTTTTTTAGTCTGCTCACTATATTGCATTTTTTTTAATTCTTCAATAGTTGTTGCATTTAAAACAAAAGAAAAAAAATAGAATAAAAGAAATATATAATGAAACATCACAGATCCCATTTTAGATAATTTTTACTATAGTTTCTTAATTTTTTAACATAATTTTTAGCTTCCTTCGTGAGTCTTTTTGAAGTTCTTAAATGATTGTATACTTCATCAGGAGTCATGGAATTTATTATTCTTATAGCTTCTTTTCTTTTTTTATAACTTCCAGTAAATGATTTTATCAAAGTACCAATGCCTGCATTATACGATGTTGCAGTGCAGTAAAATAGTGACTCTTTATTTGTAATACCTGCTAAATAGCGCTCTTTTATGATTTGAATATATTTTGTTCCCAATTCAATATTGTTTTTTGCATTATATAAATAAGGAGGTGGTAAGAGTCTTTTTTTACCTGTTAATGCATGATAGGCATCTTTTCCACCAGAAGATGGTACTATTTGCATCAAACCGTAAGCAGGTACATGTGAAATAGCCAAAGGATTAAAATAACTCTCTGTTTGAATGGTTCCTAAAACATGAGAAGCCAGAACATTAAATCTTTTTGCATCTTTTAATACATCTTTTTTATATCGCTGTGCTCTTTTTTCAAGATGTCTGGGTACCATTTTAATAGTTACTGATACTA
>CAJXWI010000290.1 GCA_913062735.1 uncultured Arcobacter sp. | reverse complement strand
CAAGGCCTTTCCATTTTCCATTGACAAGATTCAGTGCTAACTCAAATGGACATTTATACTGTTCTTTTACTATCTTTTTTCTAACCATTAGTACCCTTTTAGTGCCTATATATCTTCATGTATAGTACTTGACATGAACTTATAAATATGTTAAATTTCCCCATATTTGAGTCAAATAAATTTCTGCAGAAATTATAATATTAAATTAAAAGGAAAATATTATGAAAAATAATGTTAAAAAATTATTCTTGATATGTGTTGGTTTTATTCTTATTGGATGTTCAGTGAATTATTCAGATGTTTCAAAAGAAGATACAAAAAATAATAAAATAAAAATTACTTGGATTAGTGGACCTAGTATGTTAATAGATTTTAATGGATTTAAAATTTTAACAGATCCAATGTTAGGAACTGGCAAAGATGCATTTGTTATGGGAAATTCAAATGAAATGTTTGATTTGAAAAAAGGGCCTAATATTAAAACGTTTACTAGTACTATAAATGACATCAATCTAAATACGCGAGAAATAGATTTAGTATTAATAAGTCACGCACATGAAGATCATTTTGATCAAAAAGCGCAAAAAGAACTGGTTTTTGATACAGAAATGTTGATTCCTTTATTTGATGAAAAAAGTATTTTAAATATGGGTTTTACGAATGCTTCTGTTCTTAAACCAGATGAGACAAAAGTTTATAATTTTAATAATTCAAGTATAATTATTACAGCAGTAGCCGCACATCACTCAAAAAATAAACATATAGATTCAGTTTTAGGTGAGGGAAATGGCTATTTTATTGAATTTAAACGAGGTACTTGGAAAAAAACATTGTATTGGACAGGCGACTCATTTTTAACATATGAAACAAAAGAAAGCATAGCTAAACTTTCTTCTATTGATATTCTAGTCCCACACTTGGGTAATGTTGGTGTTCATGGTGCACTAGGTCAGTTAAGTATGAATGCAAAAGATGTTCTTGAATATTCTTTATATACAAAAGCAAAAAATATTTTGCCTATTCATCATTCTACATATGATTTGTATTTGGAACCTATTTCAAAGTTTGAAAAAATAAGCGAAAAACAAGACTACATTCTAAATGTTATAAAAGAAGGTGAAACAATAGTTTATCAGTAATTTGTGATATAACTTAAAAGTGCACCCCCTAGAATGAATCTCTACTTTTGATTAATAGCTAAGTACGGATTTATTCAATAAGTTGAGAATGGGTTCCTGTTCTTACTAGTTTTAATGTTTCATCTTGGATTTAAAGACACATGTATATTATCTATCAAGCCTCATAAAACTCTATGGCTACTTTTAAAAAGCTCGTATAGGCTACATTATCAAAGGTAAGTGAATCATGCAGTTTTGATTTCATTTCATCTAAGGCTTTAGTATAATTTTGATAGAACTCGAAACTGGGTTTTGGTTTATATATTAATTCCTTTAAATCAAAGAATTTGATTACCATTTTTGTTGTGGTTGGTTTTATGAAGTATTCACTGTGTCTATTGATGCAATAGGGAGCTAAACTTATTATTGTCCATTTTGCTAGCTTATATTGCGCTAAAAATTCAACTAAACCTTCAAAACCATTTTTTTTATTGCCATATAAAAGCTCATAGATTTCTATACTTAACATATCTTTTTCGTAAGCATTTAATGAAGAAATAGCATCTTTTAATTTTAACTTATCAAACAGGGATACCATAATTGATTTTTGTATGGTTTTGTAAAACCCTTCTATAAGTAGATTTGGGTTTGAAAAGGTCTCTTTTTTTAGCGCCTCTTTTGCAAAATCTTCTAATTTTTGGGGATTATACTTTTTTATTTTTGGAAAACAACTTTCGTCTCTAAACCCTTTTGGATACCTATTTAAAAACTCTTTTTCTAAATCTTTTAATTTATCTGCATTCATTTATTCTCTTTATTATTACTGTTTGATGGGTGATTATATCATAGGAAATATTTTTAAATGCAAAAAAGGAGTCCTAATTTAAGATAAAAATAGCTAAACTATTTTTTTAATTAAGAGCAAATTGATGAGCAAATGAAGGGTATTTTATTTTTTGCTTCGGGCTTTAATTATATAGGTAAACAACTGCACATATGGAGAATTATGGAAATTAAAATAGGTAATATTGAAAGTATCGAGCTTAGACAATTATTAGAAGAACATCATGAAGATATGCTAAAACACTCCCCAAAAAAAAGTGTTCATGCACTTGATCTGTCTTCATTTGTATCTGCTGATATTACTTTCTGGACACTTTATATTAATGATGAACTTGCAGGATGCGCAGCTTTAAAAAAACTGAATGAAAAACATGCTGAACTTAAATCTATGCGTACTTCACCACATTATTTGAGAAAAGGTGTTGCTTCTACATTGTTAACGCACGTTTTAAAAATGGCAAAAGAACAATGCTTTGAGAAGATAAGTTTAGAGACGGGTACAATGAAAGTTTTTGCACCAGCGCAAAAATTGTATCTAGCTTTTGGCTTTGAAGTATGCGAACCGTTTTCTGATTATAAAGAAGATTCATATAGTATGTTTTTAACAAAAACTATTAACTAAGAATTTACATCCTAATATTTTAATCTTTACGTTTAAATAGGAGATAGTATTTATCTTAAGTATTCTATTCCTTAAAAACTCTTGCAAAAGTGTCCGTAATATCAGCACATTATTTTGGAACAATTTAGATATACTTTCGAAAATTGACTAAAAAAGGTTTGTGATTTTGATAAATGCGCTAAGCGAAACGAGTAAATTAATAATAGTTGTACTTTTTGCTGTTATGTTTGTTGTTATTGGAGATACTATTGGGAAAGTTCTTACGACCAGTGGCGTTGAGCCTTTTATTGTCGCATGGTCTAGATTTGTCATAGCTACTCTTATTATCTTGCCTTTTTCTGGGCTTAAGTTTTCTGAGTTAAGGTTTTTACTTGAAGCAAAAGTCATAATGCGAGCTGCTTTCATTGCTGGGGCAATATTTTTTATAATCTCTGCTTTAAAAACTGAACCTATTGCGAATGTTTTGGGTGGGTTTTTTATAGGACCTATTATTTCTTATATTTTGGCTGTGGTTCTTCTTAAAGAAAAACCTTCAAGACTTCAAACTGGCTTATTAATACTTGGTTTTGTAGGCGTTATAAGCGTTGTAAAACCTGGGTTTGGGGCAAGTTCGGGAATGGTACTATCACTTATTGCTGGAACTTGTTATGGGGCATATTTAGCTTCTACTAAAATGATTGCATCTGATTATAGACCAAGATTTCTTCTTTTTTCTCAATTGTTTATTGGTTCCATAATACTTACACCTTTTGGTATTTTTAATGATATTGAAATACCTACTCTTGATGTAAATATCTCTTTTTTATTGTTAGGAAGTGCTCTTTTTTCTGCTGCTGGTAATTATTTGTTGGTTATTGCTAATAGAATGGCAGATGCCAGTTTAATTGCACCTCTAGTTTATAGCCAGCTTATCTATGGTGCTGTATTTGGAGTAGTCGTTTTTGGTGATATTCCTGATATTTCTTCTAGCATTGGTTTATTATTAATCTGCGCATCTGGTTTTGGAACTTTATTATTATTTAAAAAAAGATCACAGTGATGCAAGAACTTTTAATTTTATAAATGTAATTTCATTAAAAATATACGCTTGTTTCACAAGATACAAATATTTGTCCCTATACCTATACTAATTTATGAGCCTATAACTCTTACTATCCTATAATCCCAAAATAAAATAAAAGCAAAAAGAGAATCATGATTGAATTAATCAATATATCAAAAAGTTATCCAACAAGCGAACTATACAGTGGACTTAATCTTAGACTAAATTCAGGCGATAAAGTAGGACTAGTTGGCCGAAATGGTAGTGGTAAATCTACACTGTTTAAACTAATATTAGGTGAAGAACATCAAGATCATGGGGAAATAAAGTATCCTAAAAACTATAAAATAGGAACATTGAGACAGTATTTCGATTTTAGTGAAAATACGCTTATTGAAGAAACTGCTCTTGCTTTAAGTGAAGATAATAAATACGATATTTATAAAGCTGAAAAAATATTATTTGGTCTTGGATTTTCAATGGAAGATTTAGACAAAAAACCAAATTCATTTTCTGGTGGATATCAAATTAGAATTAATTTAGCAAAACTGCTTTTAACTGAACCCAGCATGCTTTTATTAGATGAGCCTACAAATTACCTTGATATTTTATCAATCAGATGGTTAAAAGATTTTTTAAAATCTTTTGTAGGTGAAGTTATTTTAATTACTCACGATAGAGATTTTATGGACAGTGTTTGTACTCATACTCTAGGAATCATTAGAAAAAATGCTTTAATAATCAAAGGTGGTACAAGAAAGTTTTTTGAACAAATTTCTGCAAATGCTGAAAATCACGAAAAACAAAAAATAGCACAAGATAAAAAGATTAAAGATCTTGAAGAATTTATTGCTAAAAATAAAGCCAGAGCAGCTACCTCTACACTTGCCCAATCAAAAGTTAAGATTTTGGAAAAAATGGAAATTTTGGAAGATATCAATTACGAAGCAAATTTAAATTTTGATTTTAAATACAAAGACAC
>CAJXWI010000289.1 GCA_913062735.1 uncultured Arcobacter sp. | reverse complement strand
TTTAAAAGGAAAGCAAGAAAAAAGGGTTAATCAGAAGAGCGAAGATATTCCCATTTATACTAAAATATTAATGAGAATACAAATATAAGTTTTTTGAGATAAAAACAAAGAAGAAATTACTTATTCATCCTTATTTTGTTCTATATTCCATTTTAAAACCACTTCATCAACAATGCCCACAAAACGTTCAATAAAAATTCCATCTTTAGAATATAAAAAAGATTCTGGTATTCGTTGAACATTTCCTATACGTTTAGCAAAATCAAAATTTGAAGAAGAAACAGTAACAGGAAACTTAATTTTATGTTTTGCAAGGAAAGCTTCTAATTCTTTAGGATCTTTATTTCTTTCGTACAAAACACCAATAATTTCAAACTTATCCCCATATTTTTCATACATTTCATTAAACAAAGGCATTTCTTTTATACAAGGGGGACACCAAGTAGCCCAAAAATTAATTAAAACTACTTTCCCATTTAACTGTTTTGAAATAAGTGAGTTACCTAACATTTCAATATTTATTTCTTCACCTTTAGTTGTAAGTAAGGTGAATTTTTCATTTTTTATCTCACGTTTTTTTTCTTTTTTTTCAGCAAAAGACACTTCAACGGCTGCTTCATTATTACTTGAATCACTGCAAGATGTTAAAAACAATAAAAGAAATAAAGAGGTAAATAGAATTTTCATTATTAGTTCTTGTATATTTCAGATTCAACAAGATTCAATAAACCTTTGTAAGAAAAATCTTCCAATAATTTTCCATTTACAAAAAACTCAGGTGTTGCTCTTACTTTTAGCGTTTGCCCATCAATTCTGTCTAAATTTAATTGATCAATATAAATAGGGTCATTGAAATCTTCTTTAAGTTGTGCAATATCTAAACCCTTAACATTTTCTAAATAAGACCAAATAAGTTTTGGTTTTGGATTTTTATGGTCTGCCCATACTGGCTGATAATAATAAATCACTTCTAATACTTCATTGTATAAGTTTTGTTTTCCTGCTGCACCTAATATTTTAATCATATATTCTGAATTAGTATGGTTTGGTACATATCTAATAACCAGTTTTATTTCGTCTTTATACTCATTAAGTACTTTCTTAACAGCTGGATGAAAAGCTCGACATGATCCACATTCTGGATCTAACCACTCAACAACAGTCACTTTTGAATCTTTATTTCCAAAAACAGGAGAATGATCTCTAATAAAAGGAGCTCCTGTACTTGACATAGAAGATAACTCTTCTACTTTACTTTGTTTATAAAACGAACTTACGGCAAAAAAACCTGCCAGTAAAAGAATTAAAGAGATAAATACAATTTTTTTATTTTTCATTTAAGAAACCTTTTTATTAGAAATATATAACGCTAGAAAAATACTAACATAAGCAATAAGAGATAAAAAAGGAATAGTTATAAAACCAAACCAATTAATATACTCAGTTGAACAAGGAACACCTTGTACACAAGGAACAATACTTTCAGGGATTATTCCAAACATCAATAAATTATGGTAGATGCTAAAAAATAAACCAATCAAAACAAGCGGCATTGCATATTTGAAAAGCTTATCATCTGGATACAATAACGCCATAAGAAAAATAAGCACAAGAGGATACATAAAGATTCTTTGATACCAACACATAGAACAAGGAACAAAGTCCATTACTTCAGAGAAGAATAAAGAACCAAGTGTAGCTATGGATGCAATTAAAAAACAAAAGAATACAATATTTGAGGGTAGTAATTTAGGATTCAAGATTTTCCTTTTATAGTTTTTATAAATAAAAAACGTATTCAATAAATCTATAAAATTCTATCTATTTTTAGTTAACAAAAAATTAATAATTTTAAGGAAAATAGAAAAGGAAAGTTTAAAAACTTTCCCATTCGTCTGCATCTGATTTATCTTCAGTAATAATTTTTGGTACGGCTTTTTTTACTTTGTTTATTCTAGGAGATTTATTAACATAAGAAGGTTCTTCTATTTGTTTTTTAGGAGAAGATACTTCTGTATTTATATTAACGTTAACACTTCCTTTTCCAACAAACTCAGCTTCATTGGCTTGATTAACAATACCTTTTGCCATCAAACTAGTAGATTCTGCTATTCGTGCTGTTTCACTAGCAACTGCTGCATTTTGTTGTGTTCCTTGATCAAGTGTAGTAATTGCATCATTAATTTGCTCAATCCCTGTTTGTTGTTCTTTAGAAGATAAAGCAATATCATTAATTGTTTCTGTTGTTTTCTTAATATTTGTATTTAAAATATTATAACCATCAATCATTTTATCTGCACTTTGTTTTCCAAGATTCGTTTTAACAGTTGCTGCTTCTACTAAGTCTTTAATTTCTTTTGCTGCTTCTGCTGATCTGCTTGCAAGGTTTCTTACTTCTTGTGCTACAACTGCAAATCCTTTTCCAGCTTCTCCTGCTGTTGCTGCTTCAACTGCTGCATTAAGGGACAAGATATTCGTTTGAAAAGCAATTTGATCAATAACTGTAATAGCATCCGCAATAGCTTGCGTTTGTGAATTGATTTCATCCATAGAATCAACCGTTGAACTAGCAAGTTTTTGTCCTGAAACAATAGAGTCTTTTAATTCATTTGAATATTCTGCCATTTTTGATATATTATCAGTGGTATGAATAATCGTACTTGTAATTTCTTCTAGTGCCGCGGCTGTTTCTTCTAAAGAAGCAGCTTGTGCATTAGAACTTGTACTTAAGGATGTAACATTAGAAGATAATTTACTTGCATTTTCTTCTAGTGTAGAACCATTTTTTAAACTGTCTAATAATAATTTATTGATAATTACGGACAAGTCATTTAAACCTTTAGATACTTTTCCGCTTGGATTATCAATAGTAGAAGTAAAGTCTAATTTTGTATATTTTTCCAATAAACTTGTTATTTTATTAATATCTCCATCAACATTTTCTTCAACATTTTCAAGCATTTCATTAAAAATTACTTTTAACTCTTGTAAGGCTTCATTTTGAGTTGACTTCTCAACTTTGTAGGTTAAGTGGCCTTCTTTTACTTTTTGTACTACGCGTTTAACATCGCTGATTAAGGCTTCATCTTGTTCAATTAAGGATTTAGTTTTTACAACATTTTCATTAATAATTTTAGCCATAGTTCCAATTTCATCATTCGCACTGTCATCTAAATGTGAAACCTCTTTATTTTCTTTGTTAATATATTGAAAAAAGCTTAATAAACCATCTTGAAATTTTTGAAGAGGTTTAAAAATAACTTTATTAGAAATCATTGCCATAATAAAAGCTAGTAATAACATAATAAAAAATATGATAATTATATTACTAATGATTGTATCTTTTATTGCTATAAAGGTTTTTTCTTTCATTAATTCAACTCTGTCTTCAATATCATCAATATAAGCACCCGTACCTACTATCCAATCCCATTTTTCAAATTTTTGAACATAAGAGAGTTTTTTAGTGGCTTCTTCTTCTTTTGGTTTTTGCCAAGAATAAGCTACGACTCCACCTTCTGGTTTAGCATTGGCAGCTTTTACAATTTCTTGAAATAAATATATTCCATTAGGATCTTTTAGTTCCTTTAAATTTTTTCCATTTAAAGAAGGTTTTACTGCATGCATAATCATGTCATGCTTCGAGTTATTTATCCAAAAATAGCCTGTTTTCCCATATTTCATATTAGATATTGCAATTAATGCTTCTTTTTGAAGACGTTCAGTTACATTATCAACATATTCCCCCGTACCAATTACCCAATTATAGGGTTTGAATACTTTTACAAAAGAGACTTTTTCTTGTGGTTGATCAAAACCAGGTTTAGACCATAAATAATCTACAAAACCTTCTCCTTTATTTTTACCAATTTGAGCAAATTCCCAAAAGATTCTTTTTCCACCCTTATCTTTAAATGCAGATAAATCTTTTCCATTTAAAGAAGGTTTAATAGGATGCATAACCATTTTTGCGTCTAAGTCATTAATCCAAAAATATCCAGATTTACCATATCTGGTTGCTTCAACAGCACTTTTAATAATCTCTTTTAATTCTTCATCATCCATGGTTCCATGATACTTTTTGTATTCACCTTCCACAATTGACAAAATAAATTTTGTTTGATCTTTTAAATACAGTTCTACTTCTTCTTTTACTTTTTCTTTGGAAGTACGTTTTTCATAAGATTCAATCGTTTTAATTACTAAAGACACATAATTTTGCAATTCTTCTTTTTTTGTTTTGTAGGCTTCTTCTTCAAATTGTTTAATTACAATTTCAGATGTTTTCTGTAAAGAAATCACTGATTGAATAATTGTAATAGTAGAAACCACAACAATAGAAGAAATTACAATAATAAGTAACTTTGCTTTTATTGAGACAGACTTAAACATTTTTAATCCTTCATAATACCAGTCTTAGCGCTGATTTAGTATTTATATACAATTAAAACATTATTTTTGTTAAATCAAAATTAAAAATTATTTTTAAAAAAATTATCAATGAACTTGTAAAATTGCAAAAAATTAAACCAAATAAAACTTTACCCAAGTATTCAAAAAAATTGTTAATAAATGAATTAAATTTGTTTTATCAGTGGTATCTCCCGGAGTTTTTTAGTGTT
>CAJXWI010000288.1 GCA_913062735.1 uncultured Arcobacter sp. | reverse complement strand
AAATCTGCCTTATTTTTCCATTGATATGCTAGAAAATAATAATAATGGCCATGCTTTTTATAGTGTTCAAAATGAAAAAGGTGAAATTATTGCTGGTTTTAAAAACATACCTGATCCTAAAGAGAAAAAAAAAGAAACGCAATTTTATTATGCAAATTATTATGATAAAGAAGTTAGAATTATTTATTTGAAAACACAAATATTACAAAAAGATTCTATTTATAATGCAACTATAAAATTAGCCGTTACACTTGATAATAGAGAAGAGGTTTTAAGAGAAATTTTATTGCTTGTCATCTTTATTTCCCTTATCATTATTTTTACAGCAACTATTATTTCAAAGTGGGGAGTAAAAAATGCTCTTGCCCCTTTATATAATTTACAAAAAACATTACAATCAAGAGATGTTCATGACTTAAACCCTATTCATGCAAAAGTTCCCAAAGAAGTGCACGTAATGATCGATGGAATCAATGCTTTATTAACAAGAATTAAGGGAAATATCTCCTATATGGAGCGTTTTAATGCAGATGTTTCTCATCAATTACGAACACCTCTTGCTGAATTAAAGGCTTTTGTACAATTAAATGATAAAAAAGTAGATAAAAACTACTATAAAAAAATTGAATTAATTGATACCATGGCACATACAGTTAACCAACTTTTATTTTATGCTAAAACTAATCCAGGTGCTTTTAATAAAGAACATTTCAAAACAGTCAATCTTTTCGAATTGTGTGAAAATATATTTGAAAAAATTGTACCAACAATTTATGATAATAATTTTGAATTTGAATTTGTATATTCTTCTAAAGAACTTAAAATCAATTGTGATGTAATTTTAATAGAAGCCTTAGTTAGCAATGTAATTAATAATTCTTTAAAATATGCAAAGAATGCTTTGGGGGAAGATTTAATTACTTTTGAAATACAAGAAACAAAAGATTACGTATATTTACTTATGAAAGACAAGGGAGAAGGCATTGATGAAATTCATCATAAAAACGTGTTTGAACGCTTTGTACGACTAGATTGTGATACCCAAGGTACAGGATTAGGGCTAAATATTGTAGCACAAATTGTTGAACTGCATAAAGCCAAAGTATCTTTAAAAAAGACAAAAGATGAATTTTGTCTTATCATTGAATTTAAAAAAGAATAGTCTGTTTTGAACTAAAGAATACTCACCTTCTCTCCTGTTTTTTGCAAGCACAGTATTTGCGCATTTTTTGGGTCTGCTATGCTTGATAATTCACTTAAGTCTTTCTGCAAATAATGTGCCAATGCTACTTTAATAGCAACCCAATGAGACACAACAAGAATATTTTTTCCAATATTTTCCTTGAAAATTGAATCTAAAACTTTTATCATGCGATTTTGAACTTCAAAAAAACTCTCTGCTCCAACAACATCAAATAAATGAGATTCATTCCAAAAGTTATGGCTTTGCTTTGGATCATCTTTTTTAATTTCTTCTTGCGTTTTACCTTCCCAAACACCTAATGATATCTCTTTTAAACCGTCCATACAAATTGCTTCAAGCGTAGATTCTTTTAAAATAATTGCAATAGTATCTTGTGTTCTTTTTAAAGGGCTTACGTAGGCTTTATGTAGTGTAATTTCTTGCATTAAGTCTTTTGCACTATAGGCTTGTGCTATACCTTCTTGTGTCAAATCGGCATTTAAAGAACCTTGCCATCTTTTTTCAAGGTTCCATTTGGTCTGTCCATGTCTGATTAAATATATATTTGTTTCTAACATTTTTTTTCCTTGTTTTACCCAAGAGTAACTCTTAGGTAAAATTTTATTCATTTTTTAAAATATAATTCTCATCTTCATTGGTTTTAATATAAATACTCTCTCCAATGTCCAATAAGGCACTGGATTTAAAATGAATAGAGTCAATAATTAATTCATTGTCTAATACTTTCACAAAATAACGAACCATATTTCCTAAAAATTCTTTATTTGTTATTTTACCTTCTAAATGACAATCATCTTTCGTACTTACTTCAAGCGTATGTGGTCGTAAAAGAATACTACAATCCCCCAAAATATCCGTTTTAACAGGAATCTTGAATGTATCAGAAATAAGAATCTTAGAAGTATTATTCTCTTTAATAACATTTCCTTTTAAGATATTAGCCGAACCAATAAAATTAGCCACAAATAAATTATTAGGCGTATCGTACAAATTATTAGGGGTATCTATTTGCTGTACAATACCCCCCTTAAGTAAGGCAATTCTATCTGATGTAGTATTGGCTTCTTCTTGGTCATGGGTTACAAAAATAGTTGTCAAATTTAATTCTCTTTGTAAAGAGAGTAATTCTTGTCTCATTTCAACACGTAAAGAAGCATCAAGATTGGATAAAGGCTCATCTAAAAGTAAAACCTTGGGTTCTGTTACCACTGTTCTTGCAAGGGCAACTCTTTGCTGTTGCCCTCCTGATAATTGATTGGGATAGCGTGAAGCAAACTCTTTTAAAGAGACCAGTTCTAAAACTTTATCTACCTTATAGTTTATTTCCTTTTGTGGCATTTTTTGCTCTTTTAATCCAAATTCAATATTTTGTCTAATCGTCATATGTGGCCATAAGGCATAGGATTGAAACACCATTCCTACTTTACGTTTCCAAGGTGGAAGGTGGGTAATATCTTTCCCATCTATTAGTATTTGGCCTTTTTGGCAGTGTTCAAAACCAGCAATTAAGCGTAATAAAGTGGACTTACCACACCCAGAGGGGCCAAGAAAAGAAAAAAACTCTCCATGATTGATCTCTATGCTGACATTTTTAATAACCTTAACCGAACCAAAAGATAATTCAATATTTTTTAGTGAAATTCCATGTTTACTCATCTTTACTCTCCACTTCTCTTTGTTTTCTACTTTTTTCCATAAATCTATACGATACATAAGTACCAAGGGCTACAATAATAACAGCAATAATTCCTAAGGCTGCTCCAGCACCCCTTCCAGAAGCACTTTGCATAAAGATATAAATACCATAGGCTAAAGGCGCATCTGACTCAGAGGA
The DNA here is from genome assembly GCA_913062735.1 of uncultured Arcobacter sp. The sequence goes on along the minus strand of CAJXWI010000288.1, from coordinate 1,590 downwards.
AATCAACATAATGGTCGCTGATAATTCAACCGCTGCAGTTGCAAAACTGGTGACAAAACCAGCTAAAATTCCTCCTGCCATTAAAGGAATAGTGATTTTTCTCATAGTTTTAAATTTCGAAGCTCCTAGGTTTTCGCTGGCTTCTTCTAAAGAAACAGATACCTGTTGCATTGCAGCAGTACAAGCTCTTAGCGCGTAAGGTAATCTTCTTACTGCTAAAGCAATAACCAACATTAACCACCAAGAAGCCAACATTTGTCCATTTGGTAATTCTACATCTGAAAAAGTTCTTAAATAACCAATAGCTAAAACCAAACCAGGAACAGCTAATGCTGACATTGCAACATAATCCAATGTTTTTCTAATCTTTATTTTACTTCGTATAACTAAATATGCAATACTTACTCCTAAAATAATATCCATAACCGCAGCCCCTGAAGCATATATAAGTGTATTGGTTATAAACTCAGGGGTTTCAGTAAACACTTCTGCATAATGCGCTGTAGTATAGGCATCAGGAAAAATGCTATAAGACCAAACCGTTGCAAAAGATAATAAAGTCAAGGCAAAATGTGGAGATAAAACAATTAATAAAGTAAAAATAACAATAGAGTAAGCCCCAAGAGCCTCTAATCTGGTCATTTTCCTTTTATTAAGACCTCCTCCTCCTTTTTGAGTAGTTGAATAATCTTTTCCTTTTAAAGCCCATCCAGCAATTCCTAAGGCGCCTAAAGAAAAGACAACTAAAACAACAGCAATAACATATCCCATAGGATCATCAATACCAATAGAAGAAATTCGTAAATAAGCCTGAGGTGCTAGCATATTGTTAACGTTTAATAATAAAGGCGTTCCTAAATCATCAAATACTTTAATAAATACTAAAACAGCCCCTGCTATATACCCAGGCATAGCTAAAGGAAAAACAATTTTTCTAAATAAACCAAAACCAGAGGAACCTAAGTTTTGCGCTGATTCTTCCATACTTCTATCAATATTATTTAAAGCAGCAGATAGATTTAATAAAATAAAAGGAAAATAATGAATACTTTGTACAAAAATAACTCCGTTTAAACCATCCATAAAAGGAATTTTAAAGCCCAGTGTATCTTCTAAAAATAAATTAACACTTCCATTTTCTCCAAAAAACAACTGCATTGCAACCGCACCTACAAAAGGAGGCATAATTAAAGGAATGAATCCTAAGCTTTGTATTATTACACTACCTTTAAAATCAAATCGCGAAGTATAGTACGCCAAAGGTAGTGCAATAATAGAAGCCACAACAACCGACATTGATGCCACATAAAATGAATTATAAAAACTCTCCATAAATAAAGAAGTATTAAAAAAATCTACAAAATTGATTAAACTTAAACTGCCCGTATTAACATCAACAAAAGCGACATAAAAGACCTGAATAACAGGCCCTACTAAAAAAACAAGTAAAAAAAGAGCTATTATTAAAAATAGCCCTTTTTCACCTAATGTACCATTCTTAGCCATATTTTGACTACTTCAATAAATCAATAGCTAAATTAGCTAGGGTTTTTGCTTGTTGGTAATTATCTTTGACTTCTCTGTCCCACT
>CAJXWI010000287.1 GCA_913062735.1 uncultured Arcobacter sp. | reverse complement strand
AAGAAGTGGTGCAACAAAAACATAATACACACTCCCATTTACCATCTAGTTTTTCTCTATCTTTTGGTGATTGTTTTTTTTCGTCTCCTGAGTTTTTTTCTTCATTTGTTTTTTTACGCTGCAACCAAGGTTTAATGGAAGCCAGTTGCTCATAAGCCTTACTAAGATCTGGAACTAAATCTTTTACTACACGCATATGTGGAAGAGGGTAAATTTTTATTTCATTCTTAACATCAGACATACTTTTCAAACATGCTAATGTGTTAACACCATCAATATTCATAGCACAGGAACCACAAACTCCTTCTCTGCAAGATCTTCTAAATGTTAAAGTTGGATCAATTTCGTTTTTTATTTTCATAAGTGCGTCTAATACCATTGGGCCACACTTTTCTTGATCTATCTCATAATTATCTATCCTAGGATTTTTATCATCTTCAGGATCCCATCTGTAGATTGCAAGTTTCTTTGGATCGTTTGCAGGTTCTTTTAGTTGGTGAGTTTTCCCTTTAGTTATTTTTGAATTCGCAGGAAGTGTAAACTGAGCCATTAATAAACTCTTCTTTTAGGTGGTATTGGTTGAACATGATTAGTTAGAGTATTCATATGAACACCTCTGGAACCCATACTCACATCTCCCTTATCGTTTAACCAGGCTAAAGAGTGAACTAACCAATTATTATCATCTCTTTCTTTATAATCTTCTCTTGCATGTGCGCCTCTACTTTCAGTTCGATTTAACGCAGAATGAAGAGTAACTTTTGATTGTGCCATTAAATTGTGTAACTCTAAAGCTTCGACCAAGTCCGTATTAAAGATTAATGATTTATCTTTAATATCTATGTCATCCATTGAGCTCTCAACTTTTGAATATTCTTCAATTTCATGTTTATGTTGAATTACTTTAACCAGCTCATGTTCAGAACCAGTAAACATACAATCTATTGAGTATTTTTCAAGTAATCCTTTTACATGATCTATATATTTAGGATCACTAGCCGCTGGTATCAATTCTTTATGTTTTACAGAAGTAGTGTTCAGCAATCTCGGGTTCATATCAGCAGCAACTATGTTAATATCCAATTTTGAAAATAATAGGGCTTTTAAAATAGAGCTCCCATGTCCCATTCCACCTGCACCTGTAATCAAAACATTTACTTTATCCATTTACTTTCCTTATATTCTAATAAATTCAAAAACTTCGCTCTCAAAATCACAAATGAGAAAACTACTTTTACTATTTTTATCTCTTGGTTGTCCAATTGATCCAGGGTTTAATATTTTTTTGTCATAATAACTCATCATCATAGGGTAATGGGTATGTCCCATAAATATATATTTATAATTTATATCATCCAAAATTGAAAAATCACTATTAGCATATAAATACACATCATCAGAATAGGGAACAGCATGCGACAATATTGTATTATACTCATCTAAAATAATGTACTTATCAAGTTTATTTAAAAAATCTAAAGATTTCTGTGTGATAATTTTTTTTGTGAAAGGAAAATTATACTTTTCAAGTAAATTTCCAGCTAAGAAAATCTCTTCATGATTACCTCTAATAGAGATTATTCCTCGTTCAATTATTAAAGAAATAACTTCATTTGGGTAATCTCCATAGCCAATAAGATCTCCAAGACAATATATTTTGTCAACATTATAGTCATCAATTTTTTCAATAGATCGCTCTAATGCCCCAATATTAGCATGTATATCAGAGATGAATGCTATTTTCATTTAATTTCCTAAAATATATTTAATGTCATTTTTTAAATTATCATTTACTTTAATAATATTTAAAAGTTTTGTTGTGTCTATTGCACATTGACACTCCTCTTCTGGATCTTTCTTTTCTATAAATTTAATCTTAACTTGAGGGCTAAACGATTTTATCATATACACAAAATCCTTCATAGATATTTTATTGGTAGTAACATAATTATAAGTACCACAACAATTCTTTTTTAACATAACAATTAGATCTTTTGAAAATGTCTCAACATTAGTAAATGATTGAACTCTATTTCCTGATCCCCATAATGTTAAGTCTATATTAGCTTTAGCTTTATTTATAAATGTATATAAAATAGTATCACTTTTCTTATTAACTGAATAAGGAGAAGAGATTCTAAAGTTTAAATAGTTTTCATTGTTAGTTTTATAAAAGTTTTCTAACAATTCTTCAAGATTCTTTTTTGATAATTGATATAATGTTTCACAATCTTTCTTCGAAAATTCATTTAAATTATTTTTTCCTTTTAAATCATACAGTGATGTAGTACTAATATTAATAAACTTTACTACAGGAGAAATACACTTTAACAAATTCAAGACCATCGCGAGATTTCTATCATATATTGTTACTTCATCTAAATTACCAGCTTTTGAAGGAATAATTGTTGCACAGTGAATAATTCTAGTAAACTTATATTCATTACAAAGAAGTTTTACTTCATCAAGATTTAATAAGTCAACATTTAGAAGTTTTTCATTTGGAGACGAGTATGATGTTCCAATTACATCATAGTCAGCGCATAGACTATTGAAAATTTCACTACCAACAAGACCCGATGCACCTGTAATCAAAATCATTTATATACCTTATTAAAATATTCTATTACATCTAGAATTTTTGAATTAAACATATTTTTTGTTTTTGGAAAATAATCTAAATCTGCTTTAGTAAAAGTTGAATTCATATAACCTAAATGTCTAATCCATCCTTTATTATCAAAATAATCACATCTCTCAACTTGATGCTCATATGTCGAGATTATTAAAGCTGGTGTTTTAGTTGCAACTATTTCTGATACAGTTAAACCACCAGCACCAATTGCAATATCACAATCCATATACTCAATATACATATTATCAACTGATTTCTTAATTTCATAAGACAAACTTGATTTTTCTAAATACACTGATAGTTCTTTCTCAAATTGATAACCAGATCCCAAAATAACAACGATATCCAAATCACAAGAAATATTTTTTAACTGTTTGATAACATCAAAAGTCATATTCTTTTCATCTGCTCCACCTAAACTAATTAATAGTTTTTCTTTCTTTTTTTTAAAGTCTCTTTTCTCAATTTTAGAAAAATCAAAACTCATTGGAAGAATTACATATTCTGTTCCCAAAAAAAATTTTGTTTTATTATACCTATTCAAATCAAAATAGTCCTTTGAATTATAGTTCCAACTTAAAACTAAATCGTAATGATTTGGCAGATCTGATTCGAAATATGCACAAGCTCTAAATGCTATGTCGATGTTGTTATATATACTTATTTTTTTTTCATTTATTTGCAAAAAAATTGAAAATATATCATTTTTTAAAATAAATTTATTAATATACTGAATTTCATCCTCAATTGAAATTTTATGGTCTATAATAAAAATATTTTTTATATTATATTTTTGAACTAATCCTAATGCTGCGTCATAATCTTTTATTATAAAAAAAGTTTCCCAGTCTTTAAAATAAAAAGATAAATTTATAAATGACATCAAATCACCTATGCCAATATGTGGTGCAGCATCAGATCTAAAAAGTATTTTTTTCACTTAAAGTATTGACTCCCACGTAATTGGTTCTTCAAATTTTATATCTTTAGAAGCTGTGATCTTATTTTCTCTAAACAGTTTTAAATATTTGGGTTCTAAACCTTTCTCTTTTTTTCCTCTTCGAAGAATCGAAATATCATCAGCAATAATATTTTCATCTTTTTTTATATCACGATTAGAGAAAAGTGTCATATATGCAAAATCTCGCAAGTACACTTCGTGTTTATAACATTTTCTTTCAGTTGAGCCATATATTATTTTATTAATATTAAAATTCTTATTTGAAAATTGTATTTCAGCATCTCTAATAGCTTCAACCATGATTTTTAATTCAGGGGGATTAAGAGCAAAGAAATGATCAGGACCTTCCATTTCTTTATTTAAAGTGATATGTTTTTCAACAACACTGCCACCAAGAAAAATTGATTCAACAGGTGCATCAAAGGGCTCTTGTGTATGGTCAGAATAACCTATTTTTATATTTGGGAAAACTTTAGAATATGTATCCATTACACCCATATTAGCATTTTCTAACTTAGTGGGGTACTGGATTGAGCAATGTAAAAGCGTCAAATTATTATGATATTTTAAAACTGTATTTACAGCATCTTCTGTTTCACCTAACGTTGCTCCACCAGTACTCATTATTATAGGTAGTCCTGTTTTTGCGGCTGCTTCAATTAAAGGAATATTTGTAACAGTATAAGAAGACAATTTAATTACTTTCATACCTTTATTTATCATAAGATCCAATCCCTCAATATCAAAAACAGAAGCCATAAAATCAATATCTTTATCTTTACAATAATCCATCAATTTATTTATCCATTCTATTGGTAACTCAAATTTCTCCACAGCATCATATATATTATAACTATATGATTCATTATTTTTCTTCCAATCAACATTCCCTGCAGTTTTTGGATATAAATTTTTAGCAGAAAATATTTGGAATTTAGCTGCATTACAGCCAGCTGTAGCTGAAGCATCAATCATTTTAAAGCAATTTTCTAAACTTCCATTAAAATTTATACCTATTTCGGCGATTATATAAGTATGCACT
>CAJXWI010000286.1 GCA_913062735.1 uncultured Arcobacter sp. | reverse complement strand
TAGCTATTGTTTCTAACATTTATGTCCTTTTTTATCTCTAATCATAGGCAATTATTATTTAAAAAAAATGTAAATTCTAAATAATTTCAGAAATTTGTATCTTGGGGATAGTTTATGAGTCTTGGAATTAGAAAGTATAATGCATCAAACAATACTTTCCATACTTATCTTCATCTTCAAATACAGTCTTCCAACCTTTAGCAAGATAAAAACTTAAAGCTTTGGTATTTTTTGAAATACATTTTAAGGATACGGGACGAGCAGTGTTTTTTAAAACTTCTTCTAAAAGTAAAGTACCTATGCCTTTATTTTTCATACTGACATCAACATATAAGTTATGTATAAAATTGTCAGGTTGATACACAGAAACAAAACCCACAATTTTATTTTTATATATGGCTACCCATATTTTTTCATCCAGTGTACTCGAATCAAAATCACACAAATTAAACTTTGATGTATCCAACCAATTAAAGGTTGACACACGTACTTCAAGGTATAATTTTTGTAAAATCAAACGGTCTGTTTCTTCAAATCTTCGTATATTCATAATAAACTCCGAAGTTATTAATTATAAGATACTTTTTAAAAGTCTATTATAGCGTTATTTAGAGAATTTTACAATATTATTTTTTGATTTTAGTATACTACTTGGTTCCTTCCATTTTGTTTGGCTTTATATAATAAGGCATCGGCACAATTGATTAAAGTATCAACATCACCTTGCACTGATCTTTGTGCAATACCTGCACTAAAAGTGATTTTGAGTTTTAAGTCCTCATGAATAAAATTTGATGATTCTACTCTTTTTCTTATTTTTTCAGCTATTTCCAAACTCTGAAGGGCATCTTTTTTAGGAAAAATAGAAACAAATTCTTCTCCACCAAATCTAAATACTTCACCAGTTTTTCCAATTTCAATTTGAAGTAGTTTAGCAAAGGTTGTTAGTATAGTGTCCCCAGCATCATGACCATAAGTATCATTTACTTTTTTAAAATGGTCAATATCAAAAAATACGGCACTGTATTCTTCATTGTTATTAGTAAAGTTATTTTCAAGTTTTTCTATATACTGGTCAAAGCCTCTTCTTGTCATGAGTCCTGTCATAAAATCAGTAATGGAATCTTGTTTGGCATCTTTTAAGTTCTTTTCAAGCTGCTCAATTCTTTTGGTCATTTGATTAATTGTAGTACTATTCTTTTCTAAATTACTTGAGAATTTACTGGTTTCCGCTTCAAAAGTCTTGGTTACATTTATCATTTGTGTTTTAATATTCTCTACATCTTGGTCATTAATGGATGCAGTATTGAGGTTTTCAATATTTTTTCTAATTTCTAACACTTTTTCATTACTACTATTGGTCACTTGAAGGGTATTTGTAAATTCAAGAGCCACTGAGTTTAGCATTTTAGTTAGTTGTTTTGTTTTTGAAGTCATTACTTTTTTGTCTAAATTACATCTTATTTCAAACAACTCATGAACTTTATTCTGAATATCTTGTTTTAATAGCTGGGTGGGGTTCTTTTCAATATTTTTAGTAAACAAATCAATTTCATCATTAATAGCAGTACCCAATGAAGGATGTAAAGTATCCCTTACTATATTTATCAATCCACGTAAGTCTTCATTTGACATGAAGTTTTCAAAAGAGAGTTCGATATGGCTAAGAAGAGCATCCATGGTTTTAATATTGAGTTCTTTTAACTTTAAAGCATTTTTTTCAGATACAACGTCATCCAACAAATCAATTTGATTACAAGCGTAATTATCCAATCCCAATTTTTTAGCTTCGGAATTAAAAGCTTTTTTATACTCATGAGGTGTAGCTTTTTGTCCATTTTTGTTTAAGTTCGAAAAAGTGTTTTTAATGATTGTAGTTAAAATGATGTATCCTTTTTATTAATAATGATTATCATAAGTGGAATAATATCTAAAATTATATTAGAGACATTTGATTTTTTCTTCTTTCTCTTTATTCTTGAAAAATTTTTACAAAGTGTTACATATCTCGAGATAAAATATAATCAATGGCAGATACTTTTATGTTACAATATTTATTACAATACACAAGGAATTTCAATGTCTAAAAAATTTTCACTACTACTTACTTTGACTTTATTTTCATCATCTATTTTTGCACAGCAAATGATGAAAAACGACCCAAAACGCCCCGTTGGAAAGATAAGTGAAGATTTAGGAATAACTTCAAATCAATTTGTAGAATGTTTTAATGGAGTGAGTCCAACACCAGGGGGTCATAGACCTGAATCAGGTGAGCGAGTTCGTTCAAATAAAAAGATATTACTTACTTGTTTACAAAAATACAATGCTTCAATAAACAATGATTCTTTAGATACAGTCATGGACAAGTACCGACCTGGAGGAAGGGCAGCTCAAGAGCCTAGGAATAAATAAACATTTAATTTTAAGGTATTTTAGTATCAATTGGGATAATAATGAAGTATTATCTTCTTAATTTTCTTTTTGTCCAATAGTTTTTTAGCCGCTTGTATTAAGGCAAGTTTATGCTTCTGAAGTTTTGATTTATTAGAGAACTGAATCCAGGCAGTATTTGTTGTCAACACATAGGGTTCACCTAATTCATTCATATTCATACCCAATTGTTTCAACTGAAACTGTAGTATCTTTCTTGGTCCGATTAAAGCATCAATACTATTTCGTTTTAACATTAAAATTGCGTTTTTGTAATCTTTTACATAATGTATTTGTAGGCTTTTATCTTCACCCAACCTTGCATTGTAGTTTACACCAAGAGGAGTTGCCAATTGAAGATGACGGATGTCTTCAAAAGTTAATATTTTCAAATCTTTTTTTCCTAAAATTATTGTGTCCAAACTATACAAAGGAACAAGTTTTTCACTAAAACTTTCACTGAAGTCAGATAGAAAAAATATAGCAAAATCGATTTTTCCTGCTTCTAAATAAACCAACATACGTTTGTAAGGTAAAAGAATAGTATCAATATCGAGTTTTGATTCCTCTTCAATATTTTGGATAATATCAGCAGTGATTCCAACTACTTTGTTATCTTTCATATAAGCATAAGGTACAATATTAAATAAACCAGCAGTTAATTTTTCTTGTGAAAAAGAAAATGAATTAAAAAAAAGAATGAGTAAAATTAACCTCGTTATTTTCATTTACAATCCTAACATAACTATAAAGTTATACCTAAAAGTATAGCATTGTTTTTAATTACTTTTTGATTAATTTAAATAATTAAGTATCTCTTATGAGTACTGATAAATAAAATTATATTAAGCTTACTTGGAATAAACTATTTATTCACATCTTAAATAAAATTATGAGTATATATGAAAAAAATAATAAAAAAAGCAATACGAGAAGATGCGGCTATTCTTGCATCACTTATAAAAAATTCAAACAAAGAAGTTGCCCTACAATTTGGAATTACTAACGATAATAATCCTAAACACCCCTCTTTTTATACAAAAGAATGGGTACTTAATGACTTAAATAGAGGTGAAGAATATTTTTTATTTCAACAAAATGGTAAAAGCATTGCATGTGTGGCTTATGAAAGTACGAGAGCAGACACCGCTTATCTCAACCGCTTATCTGTTTTATCCACTCATCAAAACAAAGGAATAGGAGAAGAACTTGTGGCTCATATCTTTAAATATTCAAAAGAGAAAAAGCATCAACAGGTGAGTATTGGTATTATTGCTGAACATATCAAACTAAAAAACTGGTACTTAAAACTTGGATTTAGAGAGAAAGTAACTAAAAGTTTTGAACACCTACCTTTTGATGTAACTTATATGAGTTATAAACTATAAATACTTTGAAAATAATGTAAAGGATAATTATGAGAATCACACTATTTGGAATGAGTCAACCAAGTGCAGAAGAATACGATTTGGCCTATGAAGTAGGTAAGAAAATTGGTGGAAAAGGTTATATCCTTAAAAATGGCGCTTATGGTGGAACAATGGAAGCCAGTGCAAAAGGTTGCCAAGAAGCAGGTGGTTTTGTGGTAGGTGTTGGCGTTGAGGGACACACAGTTGATAAGATGGGAAGACCCAATGATTTTAATAATGAAGTCATAGTCAAACCAACTCGATTTGAACGTATACAAGAAATGATTGATACGGACTTGATTGTCGTTCTAGCAGGACAAATTGGAACACTTGAAGAGATGTTTGCAGCTTGGGTTGAAGCCATCAAGACAGATAACAAACCTTTAATAGTTCTAGGTGCAAAAATGATAAAACTGGTTGAATTTTTACAAGAGTTTGAGTATATCAAAGAACATCAATTTGAGTATATAAAAAAAGTAAAACACTTAGATGACCTTACCTTTTAATTTGCCTTGAAATATCTGTAAAATAGGAAGTATAAGAACCTTTCTACTTAATATCGCTTTCATCTTTGTGTTCTACATTTTTGAAATTGAGTCTAAACTCTGAGCCCTCTTGTTCTTTTGAATCAAGGGAAATATTAATATGGTAATCTTTACAAACTGAAGATACAATGTCAAGACCAATACCAAAACCACCCTCTTCTTTGGTACCTCTTTTATAACGTACAAAAATAGTTTCTTGCACACTTTTACTCATACCAATACCTTCATCTTGGACACTCAAAACAAAGTTATCCAA